>DASZVN010000202.1:0-9718 GCA_035547055.1 Hyphomicrobiales bacterium | reverse complement strand
GGCCGAGGCGCTGGAGATGGCGGAGCGGCTGTGGAGCCGCATCAACCTGCCGAACCTGCGCGAAAACATCCTGCCGACGCGCTACCGCGCCGGCCTCGTCCTCCGCAAGGCCGCCGACCACCGCATCGAGGAAGTCGCGCTCCGCCGCCTGTAGGCTTGACCGGCCGGATGCACGTGGTCCCGGCGCGCCGCGTCGCCGGAGCGCCCGCTGATCCGATGACCGCGCCAAAGATAGCGCCGGTCGCGGGCCATTGACGGTGCAAGCCCCCCGTCAATAGCATCCGACGTCAAAACAAACGGGAGGAAATCATGAGAACACTTGTCGGAATGGGTGGCGTTGCTGCTCTGCTTGTACTTGCCGGACCGGCCGCCGCGCAGGACGCGACGGCGGCTAAGCCGGTGGCGACGCTGCCTTATTTGACGGCGGATCAGCGGCCCGACACGACGGCGATCCTCAATCTCGCGCCGCAGAAGGGCTCGGTCGAGTATGAGACCGACCGCACGATCTTCAAGACGACGCGGGCGCTGAAGGACACGCCCTATTGGGATCTCGCCACCCGCGACGCCCGGCTCGACCTGCCGTCGCTCATGGCCAATTTCGATTGCGCGCTCGGCACCAAGATCGACCTCGCCAGCATGCCGGCGCTGAAAACGCTGATGAGCCGGTCGCTGCGCGACGCCCTGGTGGCGATGAATGCGCCCAAGAGGGCCAACAAGCGGGCGCGGCCGTTCCTGATCGACGAGGGCCCGGTGTGCGAGCCCAAGGAGCACCTCACCAGCTACGATTTCCCGTCGGGCCACTCGGCCTGGGGCTGGACCATCGGCCTGATCTTCGCCGAGATGGCCCCCGACCGCGCCACCGACATCCTGGAACGCGCCCGCGCCTATGCCGAGAGCCGGGTCATCTGCGGCGCCCACAACGAAAGCGCCATCGTCGCCGGCGAGACGATTGCCGGCACGGTCGTCGCCGTGCTCCACAGCTCGCCCGCGTTCACGAGCGACCTCGCCAAGGCCCGCGCCGAGCTTGTCGCCCAGCGCAAGGCGGTGAGCGCGGATGCCGGACTCTGCAAGGCCGAGCACGATCTCATCGCCAGCGAGCACGACCTCCTCGCCAAGCCGCCGTACTGACGCGTTCGGGGCTCGAATCGACCCGGGCTTTCTTCACCGGGGCGCGACCCCCTCACCTGGATTCCCGCGATGAAACCGCGGGAATCCGACCTCTCCTGACAGAGAGAGGCGGCCCCGACGCAAAGCCGGCGGTGGGCATCGGCAACGCCGATGCCCACCCTGCGGGTCAGGCCGCGGCGACCTCGCCCTCGACGCGCTCGCCGAGGGCCGCGGCGATCGCCTGGTCGACCGTTTCCAGCCAGACGAACTCCAGCCGATTGCGGGCGTCCTCGGGGATGTCGTCGTAGTCGCGGCGGTTGCGCGCCGGCAGCATCACCCGGGTCAGGCCGGCGCGGGCGGCCGCGGCGACCTTCTCCTTGATGCCGCCGACCGGCAGGACGAGGCCGCGCAGGCTGATCTCGCCGGTCATCGCGGTGTCGCTCCTGACCGTGCGGCCGGTCATCAGCGACACCAGCGCGGTGAACATCGCGACGCCCGCCGACGGCCCGTCCTTGGGCGTCGCGCCCGCCGGGACGTGGACGTGGATGTCGCTCTTCTCGAACAGCGCCGGGTCGATGCCGAGCGAGGTCGCGCGGTTCTTCACGAGGCTCAGCGCCGCCTGCACGCTCTCGCGCATCACCTCGCCGAGCTGGCCGGTCAGGATCAGCCGGCCGCCGCCGGGCGTGCGGGTCGCCTCGATGAAGAGGATGTCGCCGCCGACCGGCGTCCAGGCGAGGCCGGTCGCGACGCCCGGCACCGCGGTCCGCATCGCCACCTCGTCCTCGAAGCGCGGCTGGCCGAGGCTCTCGGCGAGGTCGCCCTCACCGATCTGGACATGCGCCGTCGAGCCTTCCGCGATCGCGACCGCGGCGTGGCGCAGCACCTGCCCGATCTCGCGCTCGAGATTGCGGACGCCGGACTCCCGCGTGTACTTGCGGATGATCGCCTTCAGCGCGGCATCGTCGATCTCGACCTGGCCCTCCTTCAGGCCGTTGGCCTCGATCTGGCGGCGCAGCAGATAGCGCTTGGCGATCTCGAGCTTCTCCTGGTCGGTGTACCCGGCGAGGCTGATGATCTCCATGCGGTCGCGGAGCGGCCCCGGCACCGTGTCGAGCATGTTGGCGGTGGCGATGAAGACTACGCGCGACAGGTCGAACGGCACGCCGAGATAGGCGTCGCGGAAGGTGTTGTTCTGCTCGGGGTCGAGCACCTCCAGGAGCGCCGCCGAGGGGTCGCCCTGGATGCCGGCGCCGAGCTTGTCGATCTCGTCGAGCATCATCACGCAGTCGCGCGTCCCGGCCTTGCGGATGGCCTGGATGATGTTGCCCGGCAGGGCGCCGATATAGGTGCGGCGGTGGCCGCGGATCTCGGCCTCGTCGTGCACGCCGCCGAGGCTGACGCGCACGAACTTCCGCCCCATCGCCCGGGCGATGGACTGGCCGAGCGAGGTCTTGCCGACGCCGGGCGGGCCGACGAAGCAGAGGATCGGGGCGCGGCCCTGCGGCGCCAGCTTGCGCACGGCGAGGTATTCGACGATGCGGCGCTTGATCTTGTCGAGGCCGTAGTGGTCGTGGTCGAGGATCTTGCGCGCCTCGGCGATGTCGATCGGCTTCTCCTCGCCGATCTTCCACGGCAGCTCGATCAGCCAGTCGAGATAGCTCCGCACCATGCCGTATTCGGCCGCGGCCTCGGGCATGCGCTCGATGCGGCGGAGTTCCTTCTTCGCGGCGGCCTCGACCTCCTCCGGCATCCCGGCGTCGGCGATGGCCTTGGCGAGGTCCGCCATCTCCTGGCCCTTGCCCTCGTCGCCTTCGCCGAGCTGGCGCTGGATCGCGGCCATCTGCTCGCGCAGCAGCATCTCGCGCTGACGCTCGTCGAGCGCGGCCTTGGTCTGCTGGCCGATCTCGTTGGTAAGGCGCAGCACCTCGATGCGGTGGGCGAGGAGGCGCGAGACCTTGTCCATCCGCGCCGTGAGGTCGATCGTCTCCAGGATCTCCTGCCGCTCCTCGGGCTTCAGATCCATGTAGGCGGCGGCAAGATCGGTGAGCTGCGCCGCCGAGGTGATCGAGCGGAAGCCGGCGACCAGCTCCTGCGGCGCCTGGGGCAACAGCTCCAGCGCCTCCATCGCCTGGCGCTGCAGGGCGAGGAAGCGCGCTTCCAGCTCCGGCGCCGTCGCCTGCGGCTCCTCGATGCGGATGACGCGCGCCACCAGGAACGGCCAGCCGCCGACGAACTCGACGATGCGGAAGCGCTGCTCGCCCTGGCAGACGACGTGGTGGGCGCCGTCCTGCCCGGTGACGTAGCGGACGATGTTGGCGACCGTGCCGACGCGGTGGAGGTCGAGCGGGCCGGGATCCTCGCGGCCCTCCTCGCGCTGCATGACGACGCCGACCTGGCGCTCCTCGCGCACCGCCTGCTGGACGGCGGCGATCGAGCGCTGGCGGCCGATCGTGACGGGGAACACCATGCCGGGGAACAGCACGAGGTTCCGGGTCGGCACGATGATCAGGGCGTCGGGCGGGAGCTCGCTCAGCGGGCGCGTGCCGTTGCCGGCGGCGGGGGCCGCCGCCGGGGCGGCATCGCCGCCGGCCTCGAGGGTGCGGAGTTGTTGTTCTTCTGCGGTCATGGGGTCGGTCCCACTCATGCGCTCTTGCGCAGGCTGATCATCAGGCAGCCGTCGGATGCGGTGCGGCTCACGCCGTCGTAGCGGCCGTGCGGCAGCGGAATGCGGCGCTCGAAGCGGCCCTGCGGCAGCTCCATGCGGTGGATGGTGGCGTGGCGGAGCGCCGCCGGCAGCGTGCGCCGCCCGGCGACGAGCAGCGCGCCGTCCTCGATCACCGCCTGGACCTCGTCGATGTCGACGCCCGGCAGCGACACCAGCACCACCACCTCGCGCTCGGTCTCGTACATGTCGGCCGGCGGCTCCCACGCCGGCACGTCGCGGGCCGAGCGCGGTACGCGGAAATACTGGCCGTGCAGGCGCTCCGCCCGCGACAGCATCTCGATCGCCTCGGCCCACATCCATGCTTCGGCGTCGCGCCGCGCCATGTTGTCGTCTCCCTCGGCCGCGAATTCCGGCCTTCCCAAATGTGGGTTTTCGCGGTGCGACAACAAGACGTTGCCGAGGTCGGCCTTGCCGCGCGGGGAAATGCGGGAAAACCCCTTGCCGCTCGCGGAGATTTGCAATTGACCGCCGCGGGATCGCCCCCTAGCGTCCGCCGCCGGACGCGGGGGCCCGGCATCCGGGCGCCGCGAAGAACGCCACCGCCGAGCCGCAGGGAGCCACGATGCCGATCAAGATCACCCCGGAAATCGCCGACACCATCAACAACGCCCTCGCCACCAAGACGCCGGTGGTGATCGCCTACGCCGACGCCAACGGCCAGCCGATCCTGTCGTTCCGCGGCTCGGTGCAGGTCACCGGCGACGACCAGGTCGCCTGGTGGGTCCGCAACGGCGAGGGCATGATGGCCAAGACCATCGAGGCCCATCCCCGCGTGGCGCTGATGTACCGCAACCCGGAGACCCGGATCAGCTTCCAGCTCCAGGGCCGCGGCCGCGTCGTCCGCAGCGGCGCCGAGCGCGATCGCATCTACGACATTTCGCCCAAGCCGGAGCAGGACGCCGACCCCGAGCGCAAGGGCGTCGGCATCGCCGTCCAGCTCGACCGGGTCGAGGGCCTGGCCGGCTTCGGCCCGGACGGCCCGATCCGCATCAAGATGACCCGCGAGGGCTGAACGCGGCTCCGCTTGCCGTCGACATCGGCCAGCTCGGCGGGCCCGGGATGGCTGCCGCGACGCTGATGCGCGGGCGTACCCCTTTCCTTGGCGCGCGAATGCGCTAACCTCCTGTCGGAACGAGGCGGGAACGGGTGCGCCCATGAAAGCTCTTCGCATCGCGGCCGAGGCCTATGTCGCCCGGACCTGCAGCTATGCGGGCCTCGCCATCTTCGCCTCGGCGGCCCTGTTCGCCGCGGACGTCGTGCTGTTCCTCAGGGTCGCCGGCGGGCTGACCGCCCTGCTCGCCGTGATCCTGGTGGTGAAGGCCCGCCAGGCGGCCTCCTGCGACATCCGCAAGACCGCGATCTGGGGCATGCTGGCGCCCATGGACAAGGCGCTGGCCGAGCGTGCCCGCGCAGCCGTCGCGGCCGCGCTCCGCGAGGCCTATCTCGGCGCCGCCCGCATCGCCACCGGCGCCGCCGCGGCGCTCTGGGCGCTCGGCCTCGTCGCCTCCTACGCCCAGCAGCCGGCCTGATTCACCGCAGCGTGGGCATCGCTCGCGATGCCCACGTCCGGCGTTGCACGTGGGCATTTCGGCCTTCGCCGATGCCCTCTCGGCGAGCGCCTGGCTATCCCAGCCTCTCCACGATCCGGGCCTTCAGCGTATCGCGGACGGTGCGGTAGGCGAACAGGCGCTGGTCGCGATTGCCCTCGACCACGGTCGGGTCGACGGTCGGCCAGTACTCCACCGCCGCGCCGGCCCCGGCGAGCTGGAGCGCGCGGTGGTGGGCGAGCGGCGACAGCGTCACCACGAGGTCGAAGGCGAGGTCTTCCGGCCGCTCGACGCCGCGGGCGGTGTCGTCGGGCGCGGGATAGCCGGCCTCGACCAGGACGGCGGCGGCGAACGGATCGGCCTCGCCGGGATGGACCCCGGCCGAGGCGATCCGGACCGTCGCGCCGTAGAGGGTGCGGGCGATGCTCTCGGCGAGCCGCGAGCGGGTGGCGTTGCGCTCGCACAGGAACAGCACCGAGCGCGGCCGGGCGACGGTCGCGCTCATCGCCCCTGGCCTTTCCAGTGCAGCGCCGCGATCAGGGTGAACAGGCGCCGCGCCGTGTCGAAATCGACCTCGACCTTGCCGGCGAGGCGGTCGATCAGGAGCTGCGAGGCCTCGTTGTGGAGGCCGCGGCGGCCGTGGTCGAGCGCCTCGATCTGGCTCGGCGCCGCCGAGCGCACCGCGGCGTAGTAGCTCTCGCACACCAGGAAATAGTCCTTCACCACGCGGCGGAACGGCCGGAGCGACAGCAGGTGGACGACGACGTCGTTCTCCTCCCCGTCCCGGACCGCGAGCGCGAGCCGGCCATGGGTCAGGCTGACGTGGAGGCGGTAGGGGCCGGCGTCGCGCCCGGGCAGGGCGAAATGGTTGTCCTCGAGGAGGTCGGCGATGGCGGCGCGGCGCTCGCTGTCCGCTTCTGGCTCGCGGGCGGCGAGGGAGCGTTCGTCCAGCGTCACCGCCACGAGCCGCCGCGCCGGATCGCGCGGCAGGCGCTCGGGCGGCCGCTCGGCCACGTCAGCCGCCGTCCCGCCCGAGCCGGATCGCGACCGAGCGGCGGTGGGCGGTCAGGCCCTCGGCTTCGGCGAGGGCCATCGCCGCGGGCCCGATCGCCGCGAGCTGCTCCGGCCCGCATTTCAGGATCGAGGTGCGCTTCATGAAGTCGAGCACCGACAGCCCCGAGGAGAAACGCGCGGAGCGCGCCGTCGGCAGCACGTGGTTCGAGCCGCCGACATAGTCGCCGATCGCCTCGGGCGTGTGGGCGCCGAGGAAGATCGCGCCGGCATTCCTGACGCGCGGCGCCAGGGCTTCGGCGTCGGCGAGGTCGAGCTCCAGGTGCTCCGGCGCCAGGCGGTCGACCAGGGGCAGCGCCGCCTCGACGTCCCGCACCACGACGATGGCGCCGTGGTCGCGCCAGCTCGCGCCGGCGATCTCCTTTCGCGCGAGGCCGGCGAGCTGCCGGGCGACCGCGGCTTCCACCGCGTCCGCCAATGCGGCCGACGGGGTGAGCAGGATCGACTGGGCCGCCGCGTCGTGCTCGGCCTGGGCCAGGAGGTCGGCCGCGATCCACTCGGGATCGGCGTCGCCGTCGGCCACCACCACGACCTCGGAGGGGCCGGCGACCATGTCGATGCCGACGGTGCCGAACACCCGCCGCTTGGCCGCCGCGACATAGGCATTGCCGGGCCCGACGATCTTCGCGACGGGACGGATGGTTTCGGTTCCGTACGCCAGCGCCGCCACCGCCTGGGCGCCGCCGATGCGATAGATCTCGTCGACGCCGGCGAGCTCAGCCGCCGCGAGCACCAGAGGAGGCAGCTTGCCGTCCGGCGCCGGCACCACCATCGCGATGCGGCCGACGCCCGCGACCTTGGCCGGGACGGCGTTCATCAGGACGGAGGAGGGATAGGCCGCGGTGCCGCCGGGCACATAGAGCCCGACCGCCTCGACCGCCGTCCAGCGGTGGCCGAGCTCGACGCCGAGCGGATCCGTATAGCGCTCGTCGGCCGGCTTCTGGCGGCGGTGATGGGCCTCGATCCGGCCCTTCGCGAGCGCCAGCGCGTCGAGCGCGGGCCTGGGGCAGGCGGCAACCGCCGCGGCGATCTCGGCGGGCGTGACGCGGAACCGCTCGGGCGTCAGCGTCAGCCGGTCGAAGCGGGCGGTGTAGTCGGCGACGGCGTCGTCGCCCCGCGCACGCACGTCGGCGAGGATCGCGGCGACCGCGGCGTCGACGTCGGCCGCGGTCTCGCGCTTCATGGCAAGCAGGTCGGCGAAGCGCGCCGCAAAGTCCGGCGCGCTCGCGTCAAGACGAATGGGCAACGATCAGGCGTCCTCGAGCGGATGGACGGGCTGGCCGGCCACTTCCCAGCACGGCCCGAGATCCTTCAGTGCCGCTTCGAGGCATTCGACGTCAAGGCAGACGCAGGCGCCGCCGTCGAAATGGAGCATCACCTTGCCGGCGGGCGCGTCGCCCTGCTCGAAGGCGACGGCCAAGAGCGAAAGCTGGCGCTCGCGCTGCGCCACGTCGAAGCCGCGCGAGCGAACCGCGGTGACGCCCTCGAAATGGACCGCCGTGCGCCGGCGCCGGCAGGCCTGCTCCGTCGCCGCGCCTTCCCAGTCGAAGCGATCCGCGGCGAAGGCGAAGCGCTTCTCCCGCGGGAGATAGACGAGGTCGCCGACGCTGAGCTGGGCGTCCTGGAGATGGGCCGAGACGATGGCGAGATCCTCGCTGTCGAGGGCCAGGAGCTTGAGCGGCTGTTGCGACATGGCGGTGGGCGGCGGTTGGGGTGCGTCCTGGCGTTGAAGGTAGGAAGGCCCTGCCGCCGCCGCAATGGGCAGGCGTCGCCGCCATTGCGAGCGAAGCTTCGTCGCCGCGCTCCCCGCAAGGACGGAGGGCGGGGTCAGGCGCTCAGCCGCTCGATCTCGGCGCCGCAGCGGCCGAGCTTCTGCTCGATGCGCTCGAAGCCGCGGTCGAGATGGTAGATGCGGTTCACCACCGTCTCGCCCTCGGCGGCGAGGCCGGCGATCACCAGCGAGACCGAGGCGCGCAGATCGGTCGCCATCACCGGCGCGCCGGTCAGGCGCTCGACGCCCTCGACCGTCGCGGTGTCGCCGTCGAGGCGGATGCGGGCGCCGAGCCGGGCCAGCTCCTGCACATGCATGAAGCGGTTCTCGAAGATCGTCTCGGTGATGCGCGAGACGCCGTCGGCCCGCGTCGCGAGCGCCATGAGCTGGGCCTGGAGGTCGGTCGGGAAGCCCGGGAAGGGCGAGGTCGAGACCGCGACCGGCTGGAGGCGATGGCCGTTCCGCGCGATGCGGAGACCGTGGTTCTTCTCCTCGACCGCGACGCCGGCCTCGCGCAGCACCGCGATCGGCTCGGCGAGCTGGTCGGCGCGGGCGCCGTCGAGGACGACGTCGCCGCCGGTCATCGCCACCGCCATTGCATAGGTGCCGGCCTCGATGCGGTCGGGGATGACGGCGTGGGTGGCGCCGTGCAGCTTCGGCACGCCGACCACCCGGATCGTCGCCGTGCCGGCGCCCGAGATCTCGGCGCCCATCTTGTTGAGGCAGGCGGCGAGGTCGGCGATCTCCGGCTCGCAGGCCGCGTTCTCGATGAGGGTCTCGCCGCGGGCGAGGCTCGCCGCCATCAGCGCGGTGTGGGTGGCGCCGACCGAGACCTTGGGAAAGCGGATCTCCGCCCCCCGGAGTCCGTCCGGCGCCTGGGCGACGACGTAGCCGGCGTCGATCTCGATCGAGGCGCCGAGCCGGCTCAGGGCCATCAGCAAGAGGTCGACCGGACGCGTGCCGATGGCGCAGCCGCCGGGGAGCGACACCCGGGCGTGCCCCATCCGCGCCAGGAGCGGCGCGATCACCCAGAAGCTCGCCCGCATGGTCGAGACCAGTTCGTAGGGCGCGGTGGTGTCGACGATGGTCTCGGCCGAGAGCTTGACGGTCTGGCCGCTGGTGAAACTCTGGCCCGGCCGCTTGCCGTTGATCAGGATGTCGACGCCGTGGTTGCCGAGGATCAGCTTGAGCGAGGACACGTCGGCGAGGCGCGGCACGTTCTCGAGGACCAGCGTGTCCGAGGTCAGGAGGCTCGCGATCATCAGCGGCAGGGCAGCGTTCTTGGCGCCGGAGATCGGGATGACGCCGTTCAGCGGCGCGCCGCCGCGAATCCGGATCCGATCCATCGCTGACCCCCGATCGCGGCCCTGCGGACCGCCGTGCCGTCCTGCGTAGCGAATGCCCCTGCGTCGCACAAGGCGACGCTCATTCCTCGGCAGGCGGTGCCCCCGAACGCGCGGGCGGCCGCTCGCGTTGCCGCGCCTGCTCCTTGCGGCG
>DASZVN010000201.1:0-2522 GCA_035547055.1 Hyphomicrobiales bacterium | reverse complement strand
CAGCCCGGCATTGTGCACGAGGTGCGTCGCTTCATGGCGCGCCGCGATCTCCTGCGCCGCGGCGGCCGTCGCCGCTTCGTCGAGAAGGTCGACCTCGACCTGCTCGAAGCGCGGATCGGCGAGGTCGGCCTTGCCCTGGGCGATACCCACCACCCGCCAGCCGCGGGCGAGCATGGCCTTCGCCACGTCGAGCCCGATGCCCGAGCTCGTGCCGGTGACGATCGCGGTGTAGCCGGCCTCGCTCATGCGCCTCTTCCTTCGCACTGGACCACTTCGTCGGGTGGGCATGCGCAGCTTGCCCACGTCGTGGGCATCGGCGAGCCGATGCCCACCCTACGGTTCCGCGGCCGGGACCAGCGCCAATACCCGGAGAGGGCTGCCGGAGCCGTGGCGGATCTTGAGCGGCGCGGCGAACAGGATGGCGCCGCGGGTCGGCAGCCGGTCGAGCGCGGCGAGGCATTGCAGGCCGTAGCGGCCGTTGCCGTGGAGCGTGTAATGCGCCGGATAGGGCGGGCTCTGGTGCTGGCCCTGGCCGCAATCGGTGCCGACCGTCTCGGTGCCGAAGCCGATGATGTCGCGCTCCCTGACCAGGAACTCGACGGCGCCGAGGTCCGGCCCCGGCGAGTGGGCGCCGTCCTCGCGGAGGTTGAGGTACTTGTCGGTGCCGAGATGCTTCGACCAGTCGGTGCGGAACAGCACCCAGCTTCGCGGCTCGATCGCGCCGTGGGCCTGCTCCCAGGCCTCGATCCGCTCGCGGGTCAGGAGAAAGTCCTCGTCCAGATCGGACTCGGCCGAGAAATCGAGCACCACCGCCGGCCCGACCAGGTGGCGCAACGGCAGCGCGTCGACCGTCGCGTCGGGCAGGTTGCGGCCGGAGATCCAGTGCGCCGGCGCGTCGAAATGGGTGCCGGCGTGCTCGCTCATCGAGATGTTGTTCCAGTACCAGCCGGGGCCGCGGGCGTCGTAGCGCGACACCTCCTCCATGCGGAACGGCTGGCACTGGCCGAGCTCGGGCGGCAGCACCATCACCGGGAACTCGGGCGCGAGCGTGTGGGTGAGGTCGACCACCGCGACCGCGCCGGATTGCAGGTTCGCCGCGAGCATCGCCAGCGCCGCGGCGCCTTCGCGATCGGGGGCATTCATGCGCCGAGCTCCCGTTCCAGCAGCTTGGGGTCCTGGTAGAACCGCGTCGCGACGTCCTTGGCGACGTCGCCGACGAAGCTGTCCTCGACGCCCTCCTCCAGCGCGGCGACGACCGCGCGGGCGACCTGGCCCGGCGTCACCTTGGGCGGCGGCACGTCCTGGCGCCAGTCGTCCTCCATCGGACCGGTGAAGACGCTCATCACCCGGACGCCGCCCGGCCTGAGCTCGGCGCGGAGGCATTGCAGCAGCGACAGCCGCGCCGCCGCGCTGGCCGAATGGAAGCCGAAGGCCGGGTCGTTCGCAAGCGCGTAGACCGGCAGCACGTCGACGAAGGCGGCGGCCGCGTTCAGGCCGTCGGCGCCGCGGCCCCGCATCGCCGGGCCGAAGACCTGGGCGAGGCGCTGGAGGCCGAAGACGTTGACCTCGAACGTCTCGCGGGCGGTGACGACGCCCGGCCGCGACAGCAGGCCGCCGGGGCGGACATGGTCGGCGGTATTCACCAGGATGTCGGTCTTGCCGGCGATCTCGCCCGCCATCTCCTCGACCGAGGTCGTGTCGGTGAGATCGAGCGGGACGATCTCGACGCCCTTGATCGCCTTCAGCCGCTCGGCGCCGGGGAACGGCTTCCACGGCTCGGCGACGCCGACGAAGACGATGCTCGCGCCGGCCTCGCTCAGCGCCGCGGCAACCGCCTGGCCGACCGCGCCGCGCCCGTCGGTGACGAGCGCGCGGCGGAATTTCGGCGTCGCGGTCAGCTCGCGGAACTCGGCATCGTCGGCCATGTGCGCGCTCTTCTCCGCCGGCAGGGCCATCAGCACCGCATTGCCGCTCTTGTCGAGCTTGGCTGCCATCCGCACCCGCGACGGCACCCTGACGTCGCCATGGAGATGGGCGAGGACCGAGGGCCCGCAATCGAGCCGCACGGTGCCGACGCGCCACGGCGTGCGGGCGCGAAAATAGAGGTTCGGGCTGGTCTGGACGCTCGTCTCGGCGATGGCCTCGCCGCCGTCCGGGACGGGGCGGAACCTGAGCTCGGTCGAGAGGCATTTCGGGCAGCCGTCGCGCGGGGGATAGCAGATGGTGCCGCATTCGGCGCAGCGCTGGAGCGCGAAGACGCCGCGCGCGGTCGCCGCCGCCATCATCAGCGCCGCGCGGCTGCGCTCGACCGGCGGCAGCGTCGGCGGCCGCGTGACCCGCTGCGGGTCCTTCCGGGGCGGCGGCGTGAGGGGACGGGTCACGTTTCACCGATGCCGAAGTGCCCCCTCACCCGGTCGTCGGCCTTGCCGACGACTCGACCTCTCCTTGCCGGGGAGAGGTGAGGGCGCAGCGGTTCGTATCGCATCTCTCCCGGAGGGAGAGGTCGGCTCGCCTGCGGAGCA
>DASZVN010000200.1:0-3104 GCA_035547055.1 Hyphomicrobiales bacterium | reverse complement strand
GACGCCGGTCTCCGTCACCCCGACGCTGTGCTCGAACTGGGCCGAGAGCGAGCGGTCGCGCGTCACCGCGGTCCAGCCGTCGGCCAGGACCTTCACGTGCGGGCGGCCGAGATTGATCATCGGCTCGACGGTGAAGAACATGCCGGGCTTGAGCACGATGCCCTCGCCGGGACGGCCGACGTGCACGATGTTCGGCTCGTCGTGGAACAGGCGGCCGAGGCCGTGGCCGCAGAAGTCGCGCACCACGCTCATGCGCTCCTCGCCCTCGGCGTAGTCCTGGATCGCGGCCCCGATATCGCCGGTGGTGGCGCCGGGCTTCACCGCGGCGATGCCCCGCATCATCGCCTCGTGGGTCACCTCGATCAGCCGCTCGGCGCGGCGCGGCACCTGGCCGATCGCGAGCATGCGGCTGGAATCGCCGTGCCAGCCGTCGAGCACGAAGGTCACGTCGATATTGACGATGTCGCCGTCGCGGAGCGGCTTGTCGTTGGGAATGCCGTGGCAGACGACGTGGTTGATCGAGGTGCAGCACGACTTGGTGTAGCCGCGATACATGAAGGTCGCCGGCAGCGCGCCGTGGTCCATCGCGAACTCGAACACCAGCCGGTCGATCTCGGCGGTGGTGGTGCCGGGGACGGTGCGCTCGGCGACGAGGTCGAGCGCCTCGGCGGCGAGGCGCCCGGCACGGCGCATGCCGACGAAGTCGGCCGGAGCATGGAGCCGGATCTGCCCGGTCTTGCGATTGGGAGCGAGCGCTGCGTCGACGTAGATCATGGCGTGGGGCGAAGAGGCGAGGCAGGAAGCCGTTGCCGACGAAGCCAATGTAGGCCAAAGCTCCGCCGGCGCAAGACGAGGAGCCGATGGACGCCGCACGCCACCGCGAGCCCCCGACCGAGGGCCCGCCGCCCTTCGGCACCTACGCTCCCGGCCGCCGCCTCGCGGCCGTGCTCCGCCGCACCCGCGGCCTGCCCGACGGCTGGATCGGCCGCCGCCTTGCCTATGCCTGGCGCCGCATCGGCCTCAGCCGCCTCGCCGAGCCGGTCGACGCCGAGGCGCTCGGCGCCCGCTTCCGCCTCTATCCGGCCGACAACGTCGCCGAGAAGCGCCTGCTGTTCACCCCGCAATATTTCGATGCCGCCGAGCGCGAAGTCCTGGTCGCGGCCGCCCGCGCAGCCGGCCCCGGCTTCGTCTTCATCGACATCGGCGCCAATGTCGGAGGCTATTCGCTCGCGGTCGCGGCCGCGGCCGCGCCGGGCTCGCGGATCATCGCGGTCGAACCGCAGCCCGACGTGTTCGAGCGGCTCTGCGACAACATCCGCCTGAACCCGGGCTGCATGGTCAAGGCGGTCGGCTCCGCGGTGACCGACCTCGACGGCGAGGTCAGCCTGTTCATCGACCGCCTGAACCGCGGCGAGACCGGGGTGCGCTACCTTCGTGCCGCGCGGCCCGGCGAGGAGGCCGTCACCGTCCCGGCGAAGACGCTCGTCACCCTCCTCGGCGACGAGGCCATCACCCACCTCGACGCGATCAAGCTCGACGTCGAGGGCGCCGAGGACATCATCCTGGAGCCGTTCTTCGGCGAGGCGCCCGAGACGCTGTGGCCGCGCCTGATCGTCATCGAGGACGGCCGTCAGAGCTGGCAGAGCGATCTTCTCGGCCTGCTCCTTGCCAAGGGCTACCGCCGCAAAGCCGAGACCAAGCGCAACCTGATCTTTGTCCGGGGATAGCGCGATCGTCCGCGACGCTTCGCGCGGCGCCGCACCGAGGTGACAGCCGTCAAGCGCGCGCCAATTCCTCCCCTGCGGAGCGGGGAGGTGCCGAGCGCTGCGCGGCGGAGGGCCTGTCCGGCAATCATCGGCATCGCGTGCCCCCTCCACCATGCTTCGCATGGTCCCCCTCCCCCGCTGACGCGGGGGAGGATCGGGCGCGCCCCGCGCCGTCATAGGCGGGCTCATCACCTGCATGGGCGAGTTACCGGCATTGGCCTTAAGGAACGCGGCCCGCGCGAAAGCGCTGCCGCTACCCGCCGCCTTAGCTGGCCTGGGCCTGCGGACGGGCGGGGTCGCGGCGCTGCTCGGCGGTGCCGCCGGCGCGGGCGCGGCGGTCCGGTCCGGTATAGACGTCGCTTCGCACCATCGGGCGGGGCGCCAGCACCACCGAGGCGATGCGCTCCATCACCGTCTGCGGCGACATCGGCTTGCGCAGCAGCTCGGTCACCCCGGCGTCGCGGGCGGCGAGGATGCGGCCGCGCTGGGTGTGCGAGGTCACCAGGATGATCGGCAGGTCCGGATCGGGGCTGGTGGCATCGCGGCGGATGTGGCGGGTGATCTCGAGGCCGTCGAGCGTCGGCATCATCCAGTCGATGAAGGCGATGTCGGGCTTGGCGCTGCGGGTGAGCTCGAGCGCGTCGGCGCCGTCCTCGGCGTGAAGGATCTCGCGGGCGCCGAAGACGTGGAGGATGGTCGACAGGATCTTGCGCGCGTGGGCGTTGTCGTCGGCAACGACGAAGCGCAGCTTCTCCAGGTTGAGGCTCAGCATCGCAACGACCCTTGAAGCCGCTACGAATTGCCGATTTGCGTTAATGCAGCATGAAGGCCGGCCCCTTTCCCGGCTCAGGGGATGAGGATGGTCGAGCCGGTGGTCGCGCGGCTTTCGAGGGCGCGGTGGGCGGCGGCCGCCTCGCGGAGCGGCCAGCGCTGGTTGACCTCGATCCTGACCGCACCCGAAGCGACCACGTCGAACAGGTCCTGTGCGGTCGCGAGCAGGTCCTCGCGCTTCGCCACATAGTGAAACATCGTCGGCCGGGTCATGAACAGCGAGCCCTTTTGCTGCAGGATCGCCGGGTCGATCGGCGGGACCGAGCCCGAGGACTGGCCGTAGAGCACCCAAATGCCGAGCGGCCGCAGGCAGTCGAGCGAGCCGGGATAGACCGCCGCGGCGACCGAATCGTAGACCACGGCGCATTTCTCGCCGCCGGTGATGCGCTTCACCTCGGCCACGAAGTCCTGCTCGCGATAGAGAATCGTGTGGTGGCAGCCGTGGGCGCGGGCCAGCGCCGCCTTCTCCTCGGAGCCCACGGTGCCGATCACGGTCGCGCCGAGATG
>DASZVN010000199.1:0-3032 GCA_035547055.1 Hyphomicrobiales bacterium | reverse complement strand
GCCAGGAAAGCGCGGCTACGCCGGGTATCCCGCGCGAGGCGCCCGAGCTTTTCCTTGACCTCGGGGCTGACGCGGATGGTGACAGTCGTGGTAGCGGCCATTGGAAAACACCTGTGCTCATTTGTGCACAACCTAGTACGTCGCGCCGGCAAAGGCCACCCTGCCCTCCGCATTGACCTCCGCGGCGGGGGCGCCTAACGAACGTTGCCAAGTCAACAGCCAGCCGCCCGCCAAGGGCAGCGCCAGCCGGGAGCTTTCGCGTGAAGGTCTTCGTCTTCGATCTGCTGCCCTATGGCGAGCATCTCGACCACCTCAAGGGCGAGGGCAAGGAGCTGCCCTACCCGCTCGAGAAGAAGCACTTCAAGGCCTCGGTCGCCGCCAAGACCTATGCCGAGCACCTCGAGGCCTGGGAGGAGATGGACAGGCTCGGCTTCGACGGCGTCGGTTTCAACGAGCACCACACCTCGCCCTACGGCCTGATGAACTCGCCGAACCTCCTCGCCTCGGCGGCCTCGCAGCGCACCAAGAACCTCAAGCTCCTGATCTACGGCAACCTCCTGCCGCTGCACGAGCCGCTCCGCCTCGCCGAAGAACTCGCGATGATCGACTGCATGTCGAACGGGCGCCTCGTCTCCGGCTTCGCCCGCGGCATCCCGCGCGAGTACAACGTCCACAACGTGCCGCAGGCCCAGTCGCGCGCCCGCTTCGAGGAAGCCTACGACATCATCATGAAGGCGTGGACCGAGGAGGTATTCTCCTACGAGGGCCGGTTCTGGTCCTACCACGACGTCGCGCTGTGGCCGCGCCCCCTGCAGCAGCCCCACCCGCCTGTCTGGGTGCCGGTGACGAGCAGCAAGGAATCGATCGAGTGGGCGGCGGCCCGCAACATCCCGATCACGCCGGGCCTCGGCTCGCGCGGGCTCCGCGCCGACATCATCCGCCACTACGCCAAGTGCCTCGCCGCCGCCGGCCACAAGATCACGCCGCAGCACCTCTCGATCGGCGCGACGGTCTATGTCGCGGACTCCAAGGCCCAGGCGGTCAAGGAGAACATGCCCTACCACCTCTATTTCAACCGCACCCTGTTCAGCCACGGCAACGTCACCGAGACCGCGGTCGGCAAGACCACCGGCTATGTCAGCGAGGCCTCGCTCGACTATATCCGGCCGGAGAACCGGGCCGCGGCGGCGCGCTCGCGCGAGGATTTCCGCAACCTGACCCCCGAGATCGTGGCGCGGCAGGCGGAAGACTGGCCGTGGGGCTCGCCCGACGAGGTCGCCCAGCGCCTGATCGAGGATGCCGACGACGCCGGGGCGGAGACGGTGCAGATCAGCCTGAACCGCGGGGCGATGCCGCAGGAGCTGTTCCTCAACCAGATCCGCCGCTTCGCCGCGGAGGTGCTGCCGAAGCTGCATGCCCACAAGGTGACGCGGGTGCCCCATGCCGAGGAGGTCGCCGCCTGAGGCGGCGGCCGCGGCCGCGATGGCGCCAGACCTCGCGGCCGCGCCGCACTATGTCCGCATCGTCGCCGACGAGTGCCGCAAGGTCGTGCTCGCGGTCCTGAAGCGGGCGACGACGCCGCTGCCGCCAGCGGACAACCCGATCGTCCTCTCCGTCGTCCGCGACGAGCGCCCGCACCTCCCGGATTTCCTCGACCATTATCGCGGCCTCGGCGTCGCGCGTTTCGCCTTCGTCGACAACGGCTCGACCGACGGCACGGCGGAA
This sequence comes from Hyphomicrobiales bacterium, assembly GCA_035547055.1. Classification (GTDB taxonomy): domain Bacteria; phylum Pseudomonadota; class Alphaproteobacteria; order Rhizobiales; family Methylopilaceae; genus DASZVN01. The sequence continues at coordinate 1,307 of DASZVN010000199.1, read as the reverse complement.
GTCCTGGCGGCGCAGCCCGATGTCGACCTCTACCAGGTGCTGGCGCCGTTCTCCTGGCCGGTGAAGCAGGGCTGGATCTCGCGTCTCGTCCGCCACTACGGGCAGGACCGCTGGTACGTCTATGCCGACGCCGACGAGCACCTCGTCTATGACGGCTGCGACGACCGCCCGCTCCAAGACCTCGTCGCGGTGGCGGCGGCGCGGAAGATCGAGCGGGTGCGGGGCTTCCTGCTCGACATGTATCGCGACGGCCCGCTGATCGGCGCCGCGGACGGGCAGGATGCGCCGCTCCGCGCCGCGTTTCCCTATTTCGACGGCGACGGCTATCGCGAGGAGGCGACGCCGGAGCTCCTGTCGCGCAAGGGCGGGCCGCGCTACCGCCGCTTCGCCGCGATCGACCCGGCATTCGACCCGGAGCTGACCAAATACCCGCTGTTCCGGCTGGGACCGGACGGGCTGATGGCCAACCCCCACCACATCTGGCCCTATGACGGCAATTTCGGCACGCCCTGCCTCCTCGCCATGCTGCACTACAAGTTCCTGCCGCACATGCTGGGCAAGATCGACGCCGCGATCGATCGCGGCAGCTACTGGCAGAACAGCCTGGAATACCGGATCTATCTCGAGGCCATGGCGCGAGACCCGGCGACCTCGTTCTACGACCCGGCGGTCAGCGTGCGCTTCGAGGGAGCGGCGAGCCTGGTCCGGCGCGGCCTGATCGAGGCGGTCGGCTGGCCGCCGGCCGAGCCGCTTGCCAGCCGGCTCGACCGCGTCTATCGACGGCGGCGCGCCGCGCGGCTCTCGGCCCGGCAGGCGCCGCCCCAGGACGGCGGCACCGCCGCAGCCTGAGACCGGCCGGTTGCGACGGCGGGAGCCGGGGGCTCGATGAGCGACACACCGGGGACGCCGGACGACCGCGACGGGGACGGCCCCGGCCGCGGGCTCGACGCGGCCATGGTCGAGGCGCTGGCGGCGGTGCTCGGCACCGCCTTCGCCGACCTCGCGGTCGAGATCGACCGCCGCATCGCCCGGGCGGTCGCCGCCATCGGCGAGGCCGCGCAGCCGGCGGCGGCGCTGCCGCCGCTCGACGCCGCGGCGCCGGGGCCCCCGCCAAAGAGCGCTGCCCCGGCGGTTTCCCCCGCCGTTCCGCCCCCCGCCGGACCGCTTCCACCGCTCACGACCGCGCCGCTGGCGGACTACGACTTCACCGCCGGCTGGGCGTGGTGGCAGCCCGCGAGCGGGGTCGAGGCGCCGCACCCCGGCGTGGTCGCGTCGAGCGACGGCACCGCCGGCGCCGACCTCGCGGG
>DASZVN010000198.1:0-8496 GCA_035547055.1 Hyphomicrobiales bacterium | reverse complement strand
GGCGCGCTTCGGCCGGGGTCGCGACCTCGAGGCCGAGGCCCTCGATCAGCCCGCGGGCGATCGCGACCTGCTCGGCGTTCGAGGTCGCGAGCTTGCCGGGGCCGGACCACAGCGAGTCCTCGAGCCCGACCCGGATGTTGCCGCCCATCGCCGCGGCCATCGCCGCGATCGGCATCTGGTTCCGCCCGGCGCCGAGCACCGACCAGCGGTACCGGTCGCCGAACAGGCGGTCGGCGGTGCGCTTCATGTGCATCACGTCCTCGGGATGGGGGCCGATGCCGCCGAGGATGCCGAACACCGTCTGCACGAAGAGCGGCGGCTTCACCAGGCCGCGCTCCAGGAAATGGGCGAGGTTGTAGAGGTGCCCGGTGTCGTAGCACTCGAACTCGAAGCGGGTGCCGGCATCGCCGAGCGTCGCGAGGACGAACTCGATGTCCTTGAAGGTGTTGCGGAAGATGAGGTCGCGCGAGCCTTCGAGCGCCGGCTCCTCCCAGTCGTGCTTGAACTCCTTGTAGCGGTTCAGCATCGGGAACAGGCCGAAATTCATCGAGCCCATGTTGAGCGAGGCGACCTCGGGCTTGAACGCCGCCGCCGGCGCGACGCGCTCCTCGACCCGCATCCACGGCGCGCCGCCGGTCGTGAGGTTGATGACCGCGTCGCAGCGCTGCTTGATGACGGCGAGGAAGCGGCCGAACGCCTCCGGCGTCTGGTCCGGCTTGCCGGTGATGGGGTCGCGGGCGTGGAGGTGGACGATGGCGGCGCCGGCCTCCGCCGCGGCGATCGCGCTCGCGGCGATCTCCTCGGGCGTGACCGGGAGATGCGGCGACATCGAGGGCGTATGGATCGCCCCGGTCACCGCGCAGGTGATGATGATTTTGCGCGCCATCGCGGCTGTCTCCTTGCGGCTGCCCCTACAAATCCTGTTCTTCAGGCTGCCCGTTCTGGTGCGCGCGCAGGGCGGCGAGGCGGCGGTCGCGCCAGGCGCTCTTCTCCGCCACCGTCTCGGCGTCCGGGGCCTCGCCCCATTCGGCGAGGACGCGCGCGACGTTCGCCTCGTCCCACACCGCGGGCGCGGGCGGGTCGGCGGCGAGGCTGCGGTAGAACGGGCCGTAGCGCCGCGCATAGTCGGCGATGCCGCCGGGGGCGTTCAGCTCGATCGTCGCGAACGGGCCGAGGAACGACCAGCGCTGGCCGAGCCCGTCCTTCATCGTGCGGTCGAGGTCGTGCGGGCTGATGACGCCGTCCTCGACCAGGCGCAGCGCCTCGGCGAGGACGGCGCTCTGCAGCCGGTTCAGCACGAAGCCCTCGACCTCGCGCCGGATCTCGACCGGAACCTGGCCGACGCTTTCGTAGAGCGCCCGCGCCCGGGCGACGATCGCGGGCGCGGTCCACGGCGCGCCGCAGAGCTCGACCAGGCGCACGAGATGCGGCGGGTTGACCGGATGGGCGATCAGGCAGCGCGCCCGGCCGGCGAGACCTTCCGTGAAGCGCGAGGCGACGATCGAGGAGGTCGAGGAGGCGAGGATGGCGTCGCGGGGTGCCGCAGCGTCGAGTGCCGCGAACACCCGGCGCTTGACCGCCTCGTCCTCGGGCAGGCTCTCCTGTACCAGGTCGACGCCCGCGACCGCCGCCTCCAGGCTCGGCGCCACCGTGACCCGCGCCGCGGCGCCGGCGGGATCGTCGGCGAGCCCGTGCCGGGCGAGCTCGTCGAGGCCGGCGCGGATCAGCCGCGGCGCGGCCTCGGCGGCGGCCGGTGCGGCGTCGAACACGCGCACCGTCCATCCCGCCCTGGCGAAGACGACGGCCCAGGCCCGGCCGACCAGGCCGGCGCCGACGATCGCGACCTCTTGTGCCACCCGATGCCTCCGCCCCTCGCTTGCGCCGCCCTTCAAGATCATGTCCTGTCGCCGCGGGCAATCACCGCGCGGGAATTCGATGGCCGGTCCGGCCTGCGACTACGTCATCGTCGGCGCCGGCTCCGCCGGCTGCACGCTCGCGGCGCGCCTCAGCGAGGACGCAGACACGCGCGTGCTCCTGGTCGAGGCCGGCGGATGGAGCCGCGACCCCTGGGTGAAGATCCCGCTCGGCTGGGGCCATCTCTTGCGGAACCGGCTGCACGACTGGGGCTATTTCACCGAGCCCGAGCCCGGCCTCGACGGCCGGCGGATCGAATGTGCCCGCGGCAAGGCGGTCGGCGGCTCGTCGGCGATCAACGCCATGGGCTATGTCCGCGGCAACGCCGCCGACTACGACCGCTGGGCGTCGCGTGGCCTGCCCGGCTGGTCCTATGCCGAGGTGCTGCCCTATTTCCGCCGGCAGGAGGACTGGGCCGGCGGCGCAAGCGTCTTTCGCGGCGCCGGCGGGCCGATGGCGACGCGCTTCGCGCCCTATGACGATCCTCTCGTCGCAGCCTATCTCGCCGCGGCCGATGCCGCCGGCCATCCCCGCACCGGCGACTACAACGGTGCGCGCCAGCACGGCTTCGGCACCAGCCAGACCACGATCCGCCGCGGCCGCCGCCACCATGCCGGGGACGCCTATCTCCGCAACGCGCTCGCGCGGCCGAACCTCACCCTCCTCACGGGGGCGCTGGCGACGCGGGTGGTGCTGGAGGGCGGCCGCGCCGTCGGCCTCGAATACGAGCGGGGCGGCGTGCGGCAGGTGGCGCGGGCCGCGCGCGAGGTGATCCTCGCGGGCGGGGTCATCAACTCGCCGCAGCTCCTGATGCTGTCCGGCATCGGCGACCCGGAGGAGCTGGCGCGCCACGGCATCGCGGTCCACACGCCGCTCCCCGGCGTCGGGAAGAACCTCCAGGACCATCTCTCGGCGGGGGTCGAATATCGCCGCCGCGGGCGCGGCCCGTTCCACCGCGCCATGCGCGCCGACCGTATCGCGGCCGCGCTCGCAGCGGCCTATCTCTTCGGCGCCGGCTTCGCGAGCCGGATGCCCGGCGGCATCATGGGCTTTCTCAAGACCGCGCCGGGCCTCGCCGTTCCCGACGTGCAGGTCCTGTTCAGCGCCGCGCCGTTCCGCGCCGACTGGTACTTCCCCGGCGTCAGGAAGGACTTTGCCGACGGCTTTCTCAGCCGCGCCGTCCTGCTGCGGCCGGAGAGCCGCGGGCGCATCGAACTGGCCTCGGCCGACCCGCGGGCCGCGGTGCGGATTCACCAGAACTTTCTCGCGGCGGAACGCGACCGTGCCACCATCCGCGCCGGCGTGAAGCTGGTGCGCGAGATCGGTCGGCAGCCGGCGCTGGCGGCCTTCGTCGACGCGGAGATTTCGCCCGGGCCGGGCGTCGTGTCCGATGCCGCCCTCGACGCGCATATCCGCAAGACCGCGGCGACCGCGCACCATCCGCTCGGCACCTGCAGGATGGGGCCGGACGGCGACCCGACGGCCGTGGTCGGCGGCGATCTCCGCGTTCGCGGCGTCGATGGGCTCAGGGTCGTCGATGCCGCGGTGATGCCCGACCTCGTCGGCGGCAACATCAACGCCGCGGTGGTGATGATCGCGGAGAAGGCGGCCGACCTCGTCCGCGGCCGCGCCGCCCCGCCGCCGGCCGTCCTGTCATGAGCGAGGCCGACGACCGTCCCGACGATGCCGCCTTGGCCGAGGCCGGGCGGCTCCTGTTCGCCCGCGAGAGCGTCTTCCTCCGCGGCGCGGTCAAGCTCGACCAGTTGCCGCCGATGGAGGGGCCGGAGATCGCCTTCGCCGGGCGCTCGAACGTCGGCAAGTCGAGCCTCGTGAATGCTCTGGCCGGGCGACGGATGCTTGCCAAGGTGTCCAACACCCCCGGCCGCACCCAGGAGCTCAATTTCTTCCGCATCGGCGGCGTGCTGACCCTGGTCGACATGCCGGGCTACGGCTTCGCCCAGGCGCCCGAGGCCAAGGTCAAGGCCTGGACCCGCCTCGCCCTCGGCTATCTCGAAGGCCGCACCAGCCTCGCCCGCGTCTTCCTGCTGATCGACGCCCGCCACGGCCTGAAGAAGACCGACGTGCCGGTGCTCGATCGGCTCGACCGCGCCGCGGTGTCCTACCAGGTGGTGCTGACCAAGGCCGACCAGCTCAAGCCCGCCGAGGCCGAGGCCCGCCATGCCGAGGTCGCGGCCGCCCTGGCCCGCCGCCCGGCGGCCTACCCCGAAGTGCTGCTGACCTCCGGCCGCACCGGCGCCGGCGTCCCCGATCTCCGCGCCGCCATCGCCCGGCTGCTGGCGGAGCGCGGAGCGCTGTCTCCAGGCTGCGCGAACTGAGGGCTCAGCGCCGCCGCGGATTGTCCCAGCGGCGATAGACGTTCTCGTGGGGACCAACATCAACCGCGGTAAATGCGTCGCCATCTTCGCGGCGGAGGATGACGCGGTCGCCGTGGGCGGCGCTGATAATGAAATAGCCTCCCTTGCCCGCCAGCGGGCGAAAGTGAAGGCTCGGCAGGGCTGGTTCGGTCTGAAATCGCAGCAGGCAGGATTTAACGGCACGCTGACGGTCCGGCGGCAGCTTCTTCAGGGCTGCGACGAATGTCGGCGCAATGGTGAGGCGCATTACGACGCCAGTTCGCGATCGAGATAAGCCTCAAGATCGGCAGGACTGTTGAAGTTCGGCCCTTCGCGGGACGCGGGGCTCAGCTCTGCGCGGAGCGCGCGTGCGTACAGCGCGAAATCTAAGAGCGACTCGATGACTCGGTCATCGGTTGCCAAAAGTCGTGCTGCGAATGTCCTTGAAACCGCGCCAAGCGACGGATCGCGTGCAAATTGCCGCTTGATCTGTCGCTGGCTATGTTTCCTAAGTCGATTCCGAAGGATTGCTCGATGTTCAGCAATCTCCTCAAGTTCTTCGATTTTTTCACCAAACTCGCGTCCGGCTTCAGTTGAAAGCGGCTTCGAGATCGTCTCGCCGATCGCTTTGTTTTGCTCGATCCGCGCTATCCATTGGTCCGCCAGAGCATCATAGCTGTCGGCAAGCCGCCTCGTCAGGCGCTGCGCCTTTTGGGCCTCATGAGACAGCCAGAGTCTCTCTTCCACCGCCTGCGGCGGGCTAGGCGGCATTGGAAAATCCATAAAAGCCAGAATGGCTGGGTCGAGCACGGACAATCTCGCAATTCATTCCGCGTCCCGAAATATCGGCCGTCGGCCGGCCACGGTCAAATCACCGGGCACGGCCTGCTCACCCTCGACCTCGGCAGAAAATGCGCTAGAACGCGGCAGCCCGCCCGCAGGACGCCTTCCCGATGGCCGATACCGTTCCGCCTTCCGCCGCCGCGCGCACCCTGGCGGAGGCGCTGCCCCACCTGCTGCGCTACGACGACGCCACCGTCGTGGTGAAATATGGCGGCCACGCCATGGGCGAGGAGCGGCTCGCGCGCGATTTCGCCAGCGACATCGTCATGCTGAAGCTGTCCGGGCTGCATCCGGTGGTGGTGCATGGCGGCGGGCCGCAGATCGGGGCGATGCTGAACCGGCTCGGCATCAAGAGCGAGTTCCAGGGCGGGCTCCGCATCACCGACCGGCCGACGGTCGAGATCGTCGAGATGGTGCTCGCCGGCTCCATCAACAAAGGGATCGTCGCCGCGATCGGCGCCCAGGGCGGCCGGGCGGTCGGCCTTTCGGGCAAGGACGGCGGCATGGTCACGGCGCGCAAGCTGACGCGGACCGTGCGCGACCCGGATTCCTCGATCGAGCGGGCGGTCGATCTCGGCTTCGTCGGCGAGCCCTGGAAGGTCGACACCACCGTGCTCGACTTCATCAGCCGCTCCGACATCATCCCGGTGCTGGCCCCGGTCGCGGCCGGCGAGGACGGCGAGACCTACAACGTCAACGCCGACACCTTCGCCGGCGCCATCGCCGGCGCGCTCCACGCCAAGCGCCTCCTGCTCCTGACCGACGTCGCCGGCGTGCTCGACGCGAGGAAGGAGCTGATCAAGGAGCTCACCATCGAGCAGGCCCGGCAGATGATCGCCGAGGGCACCGTGTCCGGCGGGATGATCCCCAAGGTCGAGACCTGCATCGACGCGCTCGACCGCGGCGTCGAGGGCGTCGTCATCCTCGACGGCCAGGTGCCCCACGCGGTGCTGCTCGAGCTCCTGACCGACCACGGCGCCGGCACGCTGATCACGCGGTGATCCCCGGCTTCGACCATATCGACACCTGGGTGTTCGACCTCGACAACACCCTCTATCCGCCGTCGACGCGGCTGTTCGAGCTGATCGACCGGCGCATGACCCATTTCATCGCCGACCGGCTCGGCATCGACGGGCTCAGCGCCTTCGCGCTGCAGAAGCAGTACTACCGCCACTACGGCACGACGCTCCGCGGCCTGATGACGGTCGAGGGCGTCGACCCGCACGAATTCCTCGCCTTCGTCCATGACATCCCGCACGACCGGCTGACCGCCGACCCCGCGCTCGGCGAGGCCATCGCCAACCTGCCCGGGCGCCGCTTCGTCCTCACCAACGGCTCGCGCGGCCATGCCGAGCGCTGTGCCGAGGCACTCGGCCTGCACCATCTGTTCGAGGATTTCTTCGACATCGCCGCGGCCGATTTCGTGCCGAAGCCCGACCGCTCGACCTACGAGCGCTTCGTCGCGCGCTTTGCGATCGACCCCTCGCGCGCGGCGATGTTCGAGGACCTCGCCGGCAATCTCCGCGAGCCGCACGCGCTCGGCATGAGGACGGTTCTGGTTCTGCCGCGGGGCGCGGACGCGCCCGAGCGCGCCCGGGAGGCCGAGGACAGCCTGAAAGGGCCGCATGTCGACCACGTCACCGACGACCTCACCGGCTTCCTGGCCGGGCTGATCCCGGCACCGGGAGACGTGCCGTGACCAAGAACGCGCCTCTCTCCCGCAACGCCGTCATCCCGGACGCCGCGCCAGCGGCAGCGGCGATCCGGGATCCGGGGCCAGGCTCCGCGCGAACCCCGGCGCCGGGCACGCGCCGCCGCGGCCGGGCTGACGGCAATGACGGCGCCGCGCCGCTCGCCGCCGCGTTCTTCGCCCGGCCGGTGCTGGAGGTCGCGCCGGAGCTGATCGGCGCGACGCTCCTCTATGGCGGCGTCGGCGGCACCATCGTCGAGGTCGAGGCCTACGGGCCGGACGATCCCGCCGCCCACGGTTTTCGCGGCCTGAACGCGCGCAACGGCAGCCTCTTCGGCCCGCCCGGCCGCGCCTATGTCTACCGCTCCTACGGCATTCACTGGTGCCTGAACTTCGTCTGCGCGACCGAAGGGGTATCGAGCGGAGTCCTGATCCGCGCGGTCGAGCCGACGGCGGGCCTTGCGGCGATGGCGGCACGCCGAGGCCTCGCCGAGCCGCGGCTTCTGTGCAGCGGGCCCGGCCGGGTCTGCGCCGCGCTCGGTGTGACCAAGGCCGACGACGGCCGCCCGCTCGATGCACCGCCCTTCGCGATCCTGCCGCGCCCGGCGCCGGTCGCGATCGTGACCGGCCCGCGCATCGGCATCAGCCGTGCCGCCGACTGGCCGTGGCGGTTCGGGCTCGCCGGCTCGCGCTTCGTGAGCAAGCCCTTCCCGCGCGCCGGCGCGGCCCGCCCTTGACCCTGCCGCCTCAGCGGCCAATCCTGTCCGGTGCCCGCCGGCATCTTGGAGGGCGGGCGTCGGCCTGCCGAGGCCCGCGACGTGGGCAAGCGTCGCTTGCCCACCCTGCGAAAGGACCCCTCCCGTTTTTCCAGGCATGCGGGGGAGGTGACGCAAATTGCGGCATTTGCCCGCTTGTGTTTCAAAATTGTTTCTGGCAAGGTGCGGCCAGATTAGGACAGGATTGCTGTCCATTCGCATCATTCGTTCAAGGCCGGTGCGCGTTTCCGGTGCCTCGGGGCATTCGATCGGAAGTGTCGCCCGGCCTTCTGCCGCAACGCCGCAACCGAGGGAGCGGAGCCATGACGACCAAGCGCGACGAGACGCTCCTGGCGAGCGCACTGCGCCCCTCGGCGCCGCCGGCGCAGGGCCTGTTCGATCCGGCCCTGGAGAAGGACTCCTGCGGCGTCGGCTTCATCGCCGATCTGTCCAACCGCAAGAGCCATGCCATCGTCGAGCATGGCCTGACGATCCTGCAGAACCTCGAGCACCGTGGCGCGGTCGGGGCCGACCCCCGGGCCGGCGACGGCGCCGGCATCCTGGTGCAGATCCCGCACCGCTTCTTCCAAGGCGAGGCCGAGCGGCTGGGTTTTGCCCTGCCGGCGCCCGGCCATTACGCCGTCGGCTACCTGTTCATGCCCCGCGACCCGGAGGGGCGGCGAATCATTCGTGAAACAGTCGAGCGCGTGATCGAGAGCGAGGGCCAGGTCCTGCTCGGCTGGCGCGACGTGCCGACCGACAACGCCATCCTCGGCGAAAGCGTCAAGCCGACCGAGCCGCTGCACGTCCAGGTCTTCATCGGCCGGGGCCCCGGCATTGCCGACGAGGACGCCTTCGAGCGCCGGCTCTATATCCTCCGCAAGGTCGTCTCGGGCGCGGTGCACGACGCTGCCGACCCGCGCACGGCCGGCTTCTACCC
>DASZVN010000197.1:0-14770 GCA_035547055.1 Hyphomicrobiales bacterium | reverse complement strand
CCGGCCGGCTATGTGCCGCCGGCGACGCCGCAGAAGCTCATCACGACCGAGAACGTGCACGTCGACCAGGCGATGAAGACGCCGCAGTTCTACCTGATGTGGTGGGTGCTGTGCCTCAACGTCACCGCCGGCATCGGCGTGATCGGCCAGGCGTCGGCGATGACGCAGGAGATGTTCCACGGCGCCATCACCCCAGTCGCGGCGGCCGGCATGGTCGGCCTCCTCAGCCTCTTCAACATGGGCGGCCGGTTCTTCTGGGCGACGTCGTCGGATTACATCGGGCGCAAGAACACGTATATCGTGTTCTTCATTCTCGGCATCATTCTCTACTCGATCGTGCCGACGACCGCCCATGTCGGCAGCGTCGCCGGCTTCGTCCTGTGCTACTGCGTCATCATCTCGATGTATGGCGGCGGCTTCTCGACCATCCCGGCCTACCTCAAGGACGTGTTCGGGGTGCGCTATGTCGGCGCCATCCACGGCCGCATCCTCACCGCGTGGTCGGCCGCCGGCATCTTCGGCCCGGTGCTGGTGAACTACATCCGCCAGTACCAGATCGACCACGGCGTGGCGAAGGCCGACGCCTATACGGTGACGATGTACATCATGGCCGGGCTGCTGTTCATCGGCCTGCTGTGCAACCTCGCCGTCAAGGCGGTGCATGAGCGCCACCACATGAAGCTGCAGCAGCAGGCCGGCGCCACCGCCTGAGGGGAGGAAGCGATGACGAACCTCGACAACGACGTGAGCGCCAACAACGGCATCAAGCTGCTGCTGGCGTGGCTCCTGGTCGGCATTCCGCTGGTCTGGGGCGTGGTCGAAACCGCGATCAACGCCGCCAAGCTGTTCCAGTAGGCGGAAAGCTTCTCCATCCTGCCGGGCTCGTCCCGGCCGTCCACGACTTCCTGCGCGGCGCGCAATGGGTGGGCGTCGGCGATGCCGGTGCCCACCCTACGACGCTCTTCCGCGGGGAGAGCTCGGTGGGCGCCGTCTATTTCGGCTCGACGCCGGACTTGCCGCCGGGGGAGCCCGGCGGCGGGATCACCGGGGTGGTGTGCGGGTGCGGGTTCGGCACCGGCGCGCTCATCCCCGGGTCGACGTTCTTCGGCGGCGGGATCACGCCGTTGGAGCGGCTCAGCCGCTGCGACAGGCTGCCGGCGGCGTTGCCGCTGTCGGGCGTGGCCGGCTTGCGCGCGTGTCCCTCGCTCGGCGGCGCCTGCGCGGCCGCGCCGCTCGCGGTCGCGACCAGGAGCGCCGCCGCCCAGGCGGCGGCGCGGGCGAACTGGGTCGAGGATGACATCGGCTCCTCCTCGCTGACTGTGGCGGCCGCGGTCGGCGGCCTCTCTCCAAAGCTCAACGAGGGGCGGGCGCGGAGGTTTCCGCGGCGGCGCGCGCGGCCGTGACCGCCGCAGCCGGAATGCGGGTGCCGCGCGCGGTCGCCGCGGCAAGGCCGGGCGCCAGCGCCAGCGCCGCTGCGGCGAGGCGCTGGCCCGCCGGGCGCACCATCACGCGCGACAGCCAGGTCGCGCGCCGGAGCCGGCCGCCGAGCGTCGCCGCAAGCTCCGCCTGGAACGAGGCGGCGGGCGCTCCGCCGAGGAACGCGGCCGCGGCGAGCCGCGCCGAATGCAGCGCCACCGCGATGCCGTCGCCGGCGAACGAAGGCACCACGGCCGCCTGGTCGCCGAGCCGCCAGGGCTGGTCCGCATCGGGGCGCGCGAGATGGCCGTAGGGGATCGGCCACACCGACAACGGCCGGAGGTCGACGGCTTCCGCACCGGCGAGGCGGCGGCCGAGATGCGGCGCGGCCTCCTGCAGCGCCGCGAGCAGCGAAATCCAGCGCCCTCCGGCCGCAGCGAAGGCGTCGCGGCCGACCACGAGGCAGAGATTGGCAAGGCCGCCCTCCACCGGCTCGATCCCGGCATAGCCGCCGGGAAACAGCGCCAGCTCGACATGGCCGGCGAGCGCCGCGGCCTCGCTGGACGCGAGCCGCCAGTGCTGCTGGAAGCCGATCAGTCCGGCGTGGCGGCCGGGCGGCCGCTTCCAGCCCGCGAGGTCGTGCTTGCCGGTCGCGAGCACGGCCGCGGGGGCCGACCGCACCGAGCCGCCGCCGAGCCAGAGGTCCCAGCCGGCACCCGCCCGGACGAGCGCCGTGGCGCGGACCCCGCGGCGGAGCTCGACTCCCGCCACGGCCGCCGCCCGGAGCAGCGCCTCATCGAGCGCCCGGCGCGACAGGCTTGCCGCGCGGAACGGCAGCGCCGCGCTCGCGAGCCGGCGGCCCCGCGCGATCCGCACGCCGTTGATCGGCACCGCGCCGAGCGTGGCAAGGTCGATCCCAAGGTCGCCGAGGTGGAGTGCCGCCTCGCCGCTGACGAACGCGCCGCAGACCTTGTCGGCCGGCCCGTCGTGGCGCTCGACCAGCGTCACCCTGCGTCCGGCCCGCGCCAGCGCCAGGGCGAAGGCCGCACCGGCCGGGCCGCCGCCGATCACCAGCACCTCGCTCGTCCGGTCGGCGGCGGGCATGACCTGCGGCCTCAGAGCAGCATTCCGGCGGCGCTCGGATCCATCAGCGCATGGAGACGCAGCGCCGCCGCGCGCCCGGCGGCGAGCGTCACCGCCCGGCGCCGCGCCGCCGGCAGGGGATGGAGCGGCGCGTCCCGCAGCATGACGGCGCCATAGGCGTCGGCGACGAAGACGCCGGCGTCGGGCGGCAGCAGCGACTGCGGAAAGCCGGCGTCGACCGCGAAGAACAGCCGGTCGCAGGAGAGGCGATAGTCCTGCCATTTGTGGTCGGCGCGGAAATCGGCCGGCGAGGATTTGATCTCGACGATCCACACCGCCTGGGCACGGTCGAAGGCGAGGAGGTCGGCGCGGCGCCCGGTCGCGAGCGGCAGCTCGGTCACGACCGCGAAGCCGATCTCGCGCAGCGCCCGCATCGTGCCGCGCGCGATCGCGGCCGCCATCGGCGACTGGCGGCCGTCCTCCGGCGCGGGCGGCGCCGCGAAGGCGTCGAGAATGGGCACGATGTCGGTCATGACGGTCGGCATGAGCCTAGCGCATCCGCGCCCCGATGTGACCCGCCTGGCCCGTCACGTCGAGGGGAGCCGGGACGGCTGCCCCGGGTGGGGGTCCGGGACAGCCGTCCGGCCGGCGGCCGGCGAGGGGGCGGCCGCGTCCGACCTGCAGCAGAGGAAATCGGCTGCGGTCAGATGGAGGCCGGGGGCGACGGTGGCGAAATGCACCGCCGCCGCGCCCCCGGCGCCGTCGGCATCGTAGAAAAGCTGGCCGGTGCCGGCGTCAGATGATGCGGTCGTCGCATCGCGAGCGTGGCCGTCCGTGACGATCCCGGCGCCGCCAGGGCGCCGCCGGCGATGCGGTCGTTGCCGGCGCCGCCCGCGAGGGTGTTCGCGCCGCCGGTGCCGGTCGCGGCGTCCACGATGCCGAGCAGGTTGTCGAGAAGATCGCCGAGGGTCGTGGTCGAAGCCATATACGCTACTCCCGGACATCGGTTGCTGCGCTTGGCGTGCCGCCGTCGGTCGGTCTCCGGCATGCGCCCGCACTGCTTGTGCAATGTCCTGAATGCAATCATTACGAGTAAACCCTAAAGAGATCGTTGCCGGGTTGCGGCGACTTGCGCCGGCGGTCCGCGGGCGCGCGCTTAACTCTCCGTCAACCGTGATTGCCGACAATTTGAACCTGTTGTGCGGGCGCCACCGCGTGTCCCGTCGGCCGTCCTGGGCCGGAGCCGGTGATGCGTCCTCTCTGCCTGTCGAGACCGTCGAAGGCCGTCGCCGCGCTGCTGACGCTGCTCGCCTGGCCGCACGACGTCGCGGTCCAGGACATCGCCGCGCTCGTGCCGGTGCCGGCAGGCCCGGCGCTTCGGGCCCGAGCCCACCTCGTCGCCGCGCCGCCTGTGTCGGTGACCGGCGCCCTCGACGATTTCGACTTCGGCCGCGGCGTCGCGCGCCGCCAGCCGGCGCTGCCCGGCCGCGGCTTCGTCGTCAGCTACGCCGCTCCGACCGCCGCTTCGGTCCCCAGCCTTCCTCCCGAAGCGACCCGGGTCGCGGCAGCGGGCGAGGTGTTGGCTCTGCCCGACGGCGCGACGCCGCCGACGGTGGACGTTGCCGGGACGACCCCGGCCGTCGCCGCCGTGCCGGTCGCGACGGCAGCATTGCCGGTCGCCGGCAGCCCGGTGGCCGAGCGGCTGTCGCATCTGGCCGAATCGAGCGGGGCGCTCAAGGTCCTGCAGCAGGCGATGCTGCCGCCGCGCCAGCGCGCCCGCGCCGAGGAATGCATGGCGAGCGCGATCTATTTCGAGGCGCGGGGCGAGCCGCTTCGCGGCCAGTACGCGGTCGCCCAGGTGGTGATGAACCGGGTCCGCTCCGGCGCCTATCCGCGCGATGTCTGCGACGTCATCTACCAGAACGCCGACTGGCGCGACCATTGCCAGTTCTCGTTCGCCTGCGACGGCCGCCGCGAGGTGGTGCGCGACCGCGCCGCCTGGACGCTCGCCGAGAAGGTCGCCAAGGACGTGATCGAACGCGGCATCTACCTGCCGGATGTGGGCACCGCGACCAACTACCACGCCGACTACGTGCGTCCACGGTGGGCCGGCGCCATGGTCAAGGAAGAGACGCTCGGCCGCCACATCTTCTATACGGACCCGAGCCTCGGCGACGATCCGCAGGCGCCGCTCGCCTTCACCGGGACGAAATAGGCCGCCGGCCCCGCGCCCTCGCGCGGACGCGCCCTCTTTGGCTATGAATGCGCCCGCAGCGGGAGTGCCGAGCGTGAGCAAGCGACCGACGACAGCGCCGGAGGAAGCCGCCGCCGCAGCGCCGCAGACGCTGGAGGAGGCGGCGCCGATTCACCGTGCGCTCGCCGAGGAGATCCGCGGCCACAACCGCCGCTACTACGCCGAGGACGCCCCGACCGTCTCCGATGCCGAATACGACGCCCTGATGCGCCGGCTGGAGGCGCTGGAGGCGCGCTTCCCGGCGCTGGTCACGCCCGACAGCCCGACGCAGAAGGTCGGGACGGCGCCATCGGAAAAATTCCGCAAGCTGCGCCACCGCGCGCCGATGCTGTCGCTCGCGAACGGCTTCGACGAGGGCGACGTCGCCGAGTTCGTCGCCCGCGTGCGCCGCTTCCTCAACCTGCCCGAAGGCGAGGCGCTGGTCGTCACCGCCGAGCCCAAGATCGACGGCCTTTCCGCCAACCTCACCTACGAGCACGGCCGCCTCACCGTGGGCGCGACGCGGGGCGACGGCGAGGTCGGCGAGGACGTGACCCAGAACCTCCGCACCATCGCCGACATCCCGGAGCGGCTGAAGGGCGCGGGGGCGCCGGCGCTGATCGAGGTGCGCGGCGAGGTCTATATGCGCCACGCCGACTTCCAGGCCATGAACGCGCGCCAGGCCGCCGAGGGCCGCCCGGTCTTCGCCAATCCCAGGAACGCCGCGGCGGGCTCGCTCCGCCAGCTCGACCCCGCGATCACCGCGGCGCGGCCGCTCCATTTCTTCGCCTATGGCTGGGGCGAGGCCACGAGCCTGCCGGCCGACACCCAGATGGGCATGGTCGAGGTGCTGAAGCGCTGGGGCTTCGTCACCAACCCGCGCATGAAGCGCTGCACCAGCGTCGAGGAGCTCGCGGCCTATCACCGGGCGCTGGAAGAGAAGCGGGCCGGGCTCGGCTACGACATCGACGGCGTCGTCTACAAGGTCGACCGGCTCGACCTCCAGGCCCGGCTCGGCCAGGTGGCGCGGAGCCCGCGCTGGGCGCTGGCGCACAAGTTCGCCGCCGAGCAGGCGACGACCGTGCTTCGCGCGATCGACATCCAGGTCGGCCGCACCGGCGCGCTGACACCGGTCGCGAAGCTCGACCCGGTGACGGTCGGCGGCGTCGTCGTCGCCAACGCGACGCTCCACAACGAGGACTACATCAAGGGCCTTGGCGCCGACGGCGAGCCGATCCGCGACGGGCGCGACATCCGCATCGGCGACACCGTCATCGTCCAGCGTGCCGGCGACGTGATCCCGCAGATCGTCGACGTGGTGCTCGACAAGCGGCCCGCGGATGCCGTGCCGTTCGCCTTTCCCACCATATGCCCGGTCTGCAAGAGCCACGCGGTGCGCGAGGTCAACCCCAACAGCGGCAAGGAGGATTCGGTCCGCCGCTGCACCGGCGGCCTGATCTGCGCCGCCCAGGCGATGGAGCGGCTGAAGCATTTCGTCTCGCGCGATGCGATCGACATCGACGGCTTCGGCGACAAGCAGGTCGAGGCGTTCTACCAGGACGGCCTCGTGCGCGCGCCGCCGGACATCTACCGCCTCGCCGAGCACGACCGCGCGAGCCTGAAGAAGCTGAAGGACCGCGAGGGCTGGGGCGAGACCTCGGCGAAGAACCTGTTCGCCGCCATCGAGGCGAGGCGGCGGGTGCCGCTCAACCGCTTCGTCTACGCGCTCGGCATCCGCCATGTCGGCGAGACCAACGCCAAGCTGCTCGCCCGCCATTTCGGCTCGATCAAGGCGCTGCGCGAGGCGGCCATCGCGGTCGGCGAGGGGCGGGAGGCCGCGGCCGACGCCTTCGCGATCAACGGCATCGGCCCGGTGGTGGCGGAGGCGGTGGTCGACTTCTTCGCCGAGGCGCACAACCGTGCTGTCCTCGACGACCTCCTCCGCCATGTCACGCCCGAGGCGATGGAGGACACCCGCCGCGACACCCCGGTCGCCGGCAAGACCGTGGTCTTCACCGGCACGCTGGAGAAGATGACCCGCGACGAAGCCAAGGCGACGGCCGAGCGGCTCGGCGCCAAGGTCTCGGGCTCGGTCTCCAAGAAGACCGACCTCGTCGTCGCGGGTCCCGGCGCCGGCTCGAAGCTCGCCAAGGCCCGCGAGCTCGGCATCGAGGTGATAAGCGAGGAGGACTGGCTGGCGCTGGCGAAGGGGTGAGCAGCTCAGAGTCGCCCGAGCAGGGCGAGGATGATGACGATGATCAGGACGAGGCCGAGGACGCCGCCCGGTCCGTAGCCCCAGCCGCGGCTGTAGCCCCAGCGCGGCCAGGCGCCGATGAGCAGCAGGATCAGGATGATGATGAGGATGGTCGAAAGCATGGAGGCTCCGCCGCGGCGGGCTGCCGCAGGGGCCTAACCGGCGAGCGCGACCGGGGGTTCCAGCGTGCGGCCGGCTTTCGCGGCCTCAGTCGCCCTTCGCCAGCGCCACGGTGATGTCCGGCGCGTCGGGGTGCTTCATGCCGACGATGTGGTAGCCCGAATCGACGTGGTGGACCTCGCCGGTGACGCCGCGGCTGAAGTCGCTGACGAGGTAGAGCCCGGCGTCGCCGACCTCCTCGATGGTGACGGTGCGGCGGAGCGGGGCGTTCAGCTCGTTCCATTTCAGGATGTAGCGGAAGTCGCCGATGCCGGACGCCGCCAGCGTCTTGATCGGCCCGGCCGAGAGCGCGTTGACGCGGATGCCGCGCGGGCCGAGATCGGCGGCGAGGTAGCGCACGCTCGCCTCGAGCGCCGCCTTGGCGACGCCCATGACGTTGTAGTGCGGCATCCATTTCTCGGCGCCGAAATAGGTCAGCGTCAGGAGGGCGCCGCCATCCGCCATCAGCCGCTCGGCCCGCTGCGCGACGGCGGTGAAGGAATAGCAGGAGACGAGCATGGTGCGGCTGAAGTTCTCGGCCGAGGTCTCGATGTAGCGGCCGTCGAGCTCGTTCTTGTCGGAGAAGGCGATGGCGTGGACGACGAAGTCGAGCCCACCGAGCCGGCGCTCGGTCTCGGCGAAGACCGCGTCGAGCGTCGCCGGATCGGTCACGTCGCAATGGCCGACGACGTGGCCGCCGATCTCGGCCGCCAGCGGCTCGACCCGCTTCTTCAGCGCGTCGCCCTGGTAGGTCAGCGCCAGCGTCGCGCCCTGGCCCGCGCAGGCCCTGGCGATGCCCCAGGCGATCGAGCGGTTGTTGGCGACGCCCATGACCAGGCCGCGCTTGCCGGCCATCACTCCGCGGGCCTCGCTCATCTCGCCTCCGCCGCTCTCGGGAATCGGCGGCTGCTATCGCATGGCGGGCAGGGGGCGGCAAGCCGTCGGACCGCAGGGTGGGCATCGGCGACGCCGATGCCCACGTCACACGGCCTTGCCCGTGTTGAGCACTTCCGGATGCGAAGGACCTCAGGCCCGACTTTCGACGGCGCCGCCGCAATCCGCGCTTCGTGCTGCCGACCCTGCGGAACCTAGCCCTCCCGGCGCGGGTCGTAGGGCGCCTTCGCCTTCAGTGCTTCGGCGGCCTGCTCCAGCTCCGGCGGGACGGTGTCGGGCAGGACCACGCGCAGGCTGACCAGGAGGTCGCCCGGCCCGTCCTTGGCGGCGATGCCCTTGCCGCGGAGGCGGAGCACGCGCTGGCCGTTGGAGTGGGGCGGCACGGTCATCTCGGCCTGGCCGTCGAGCGTCGGCACGCGGATCTTGCCGCCGAGCACCGCCTCGTAGAGCGTCACCGGCACGTCCACCCTGAGGTTGTTGCCTTCGGCGCGGAATTGCGGGTGCGGGGCGACATGGACCTGGATCAGGGTGTCGCCGGGCTGGCCGCCCTCCATCGAGGGGAAGCCCTGGCGGCGCAGGCGGATGGTCTTGCCCTCGCCGATGCCGGCGGGGATCGTCACGTCGAGCTCCTTGCCGGTCGGCAGCGTGACCCGGACCTTGCCGCCGCTCGCCCAGGTGACGAACGGCACCGTGGCCTCGACGGTGAGGTCCTCGCCGGGGGCCGCCGCGCGGCGTGCCCGCGCCCGGCCGCCCGCCCCGCCGCCGCGGCCGAACGCGCCGCCCAGGATCTCCGACAGGATGTCGTCGGTCGCGAAGCCGCCCGGCTGGCTCTCGGCGCGACGGAAGCCGCCCTCGCCGGGGCCGCCCCAGGTGAAGGTCTCGTAGTGCGCGTCGCCCGGTCCGCCGCCGGGGGGGCGCTGGCCGGGATGGAAGCCCTCGAAGCCCTGGAAGCGCGGCTTGCCCTCGGCGTCGATCTCGCCGCGGTCATAGGCCGCCCGCTTGTCCTTGTCGGACAGGAGGTCGTAGGCCGAGCCGAGCTCGGCGAAGCGCTCCTTCGCCTTGGGATCGTTCGGGTTGCGGTCCGGGTGATGGGCCTTCGCGAGCTTGCGGAAGGCCTTCTTGATCTCGCCTTCGCTCGCGCCCTTGGCGACGCCCAGGACCTGATACGGATCGCGCATGCATGAACCCCCGGCGGCCGCGCGGAACCATGGCGGCCGCCGCCCCTGATGTGGGGTGACTGTGGCCGAAAGGCAACGGCCTGGCCATCGGCCGCGGAAGCCTTCGTCGCCGGGGCTGCGCGCAGAAGCCCATCCAACCGGCCGCCAAAAGGCGATAGCTTCGGCGCCAGCCCCGCCGGCCCCGCCGGCGCCACAGGACCGTTCCCTGACGATGACCGATATTCCCTCGGACCGCTATATCCTCAAGACGCGCTCGCGGCACGACGCCGCCGCGGTGCCGCTTGCCGACCGGACGCGCCTCATCCTCCGCTTCGGCCGCGAATTCCTGCGCCCGCATTTGCCGGTGCTCCTGGTCGCGGTCGCAGCGATGGCGCTCTATGCCGCGACCGTCACCGCGCTGCCCTGGCTGTTCAAGCAGCTCGTCGACAAGGTCTTCGTCCAGCGCGACCTCGCCGCCCTGGACTTCCTGGTCATGGTGGTGGTGGCGCTGTTTGCCGCCCGCGCCGCGGCCTCGTTCATCCAGCAATATCTCCTCGCCAAGGTCGGCAACCACGTCTCGACCGACCTCCAGCTCCGCCTCGCCGACCACATGCTCGGGCTCGACCTCGCCTTCTTCCAGAAGAACAATGTCGGCCAGATCGTCTCCCGCGCCACCGAGGACGTGAACATCCTGAACCGCAGCGCGGTGAACGTCGTGGTCGTGCTGGTGCGCGACCTCGTCTCCTTCGTCGGCCTGGTCGGCTACGTGCTGTGGACGAGCCCGCAATGGTTCGCGCTGGCGCTGCTCGGCGGCCCGCTGATCGCGGTGCCGGCGGTGGTCGCGACCCAGCGCATCCGCCGCCTCGCCCACCACACCCGCGAGCTCAACGGCGAATTGATCGGCGCCTTCGAGGAATGCTTCCACGGCATCCGCGGCATCAAGGCGGAGGCCAACGAGCCGGTCGAGAGCCGCCGCCTCGGCCACAGCATCGTGCTGCGCCGCAAGATCCAGCTCAAGAGTCTGCGGACCCAGGCGCTGCTGATGCCGCTGGTCGACGTCGCGACCGCGATCGCGCTGGTCGCCGTCCTCATGGTCGGCGGCCGCGCGGTGATGAGCGGCGCCGCCGAGCCGGGCGAGCTGATGGCCTTCGTCGGCGCGCTGATGCTGCTCTACGATCCGCTCCGCCGCCTGCTCCAGACCAATGCGCTGCTCCAGAACACCATGGCCTCGCTCGAGCGCATCTACGAGGTGCTCGACCTGGAGCCGACCATCGCCGACCGTCCGGGCGCCGCGCCGCTGGCCGACCCGGCCGGGGCGGTGGCGTTCCAGGGAGTCGACTTTGCCTACGATCCCAACGCCCCGGTGCTGAACGGGCTCGACGCCCTGGTGCCGGGCGGCAAGACGGTGGCCTTCGTCGGCCCGTCGGGCTCGGGCAAGACGACGGTGCTGAACCTGATCGCCCGCCTCGAGGAGCCGGACCGGGGCCGCGTCACCATCGGCGGCCAGGACATCGGCGGCGTCGGGCTTGCCAGCCTGCGCTCGGCGCTGGCGCTGGTGGCGCAGGACGCCCTCCTGTTCGACGCGACGGTGCGGGAGAACATCGCCTATGGCCGGCCCGACACCACCGAGGAGGCGGTTCAGCGCGCCGCGCGCATGGCCGAGGCCGACCAGTTCGTCGCGCTCCTGCCCGGCGGCTGGGATTTTCGCGTCGGCCCGCGCGGCAGCCGGCTCTCCGGCGGGCAGCGTCAGCGCCTCTTGATCGCCCGGGCGTTCCTCCGCGACGCCCCGATCCTGATGCTCGACGAGGCGACCTCGGCGCTGGACGGCGAGACCGAGGCGCGAATCGTGGCGAACCTGGCCCATGTCCGCGCCGGGCGGACGACCGTGGTGATCGCGCACCGACTGGTGAGCGTGGCCGGGGCGGATCTCATCCACCTGATCGAGAACGGCCGCATCGTCGAATCCGGCACCCACGCACAACTCCTAGAGAATCAAGGGGCGTACGCGCGGGCCCTGGCGCTCCAGGCGGTCCCGGAGGGTTAACGGAACCTGCGTTGCGGAAACGCAACACCACTGTCAAATAGGGCAAATAGGCGGCGGGATAGAGGCTTTCGAGATTGCGGCGCGCGCGCCAATCGCTAATCCTCGCCGGAGCGTTGGCGGGGAATCCCGCTGTTCGCCTCTTCCGGGACGGGGTTTTCGGGCCGGGGGAAAACGGGGGGAGACGACGTTCCCGTCTCAAGCTGGGCCGCAGTGCTCCCCGAGGGTCTCGAATCTTTTGGAGGACACCATATGAAGACGGTGAAAGGTCTTCTCCTCGGCTCAGCGGCGGCCTTCGTCGCGATGTCCGGGGCCCAGGCCGCCGACCTTCCGATGGCCGCGCCGGTCCAGTACGTCAAAGTCTGCGATACCTACGGCGCCGGCTTCTTCTACATCCCGGGCACGCAGACCTGCTTGCAGATCTCGGGCTTCGCCAAGGGCCAGTTCCGGTACGACCAGCCGTTTACGCGGATCGGTAACGCGATCAGCTTCCGCGCGCAGGCCGGCGTCAACTTCGACGTCCGGACGCAGAGCCCGTGGGGCACGGTCCGCGCCTATGTCGGTATCGGCACGTACTTCCAGAGCAACAACACCAGCATCAACCAGTTCTTCTGGGGCACGCCGCTCACCTCGGCGGGCTATATCGGCGCCAACGCGGCGGTGCCGAATATCGTCTACATCACCAACGCCTACGTGCAGTTCGCGGGCCTGACCGCCGGCTACACGATGAGCAACTTCGACTTCCCGATCGCCTTCCCCGAAGTCCAGAACACGCCGATCTCCAACCTGCTGCCGGTGCTGCAGGTCGCTTATACGGCCTCGTTCGGGAACGGCTTCTCGGCGACGATCGGCGTCGAAGACGGGCGCTATCGCCGCCCGGGCGACTTCACGCCATCGGGCAACGCCGGTATCTCGGTGCTGAACCAGGGCGCGCAGGAGATGCCTGACATCGTCGGCAATCTGCGCGTCATCCAGGGGTGGGGCGCGGCTCAGTTGTCCGCGGCGATCCATCAGGTCCGCGCTGGCGGCGCCACGGCCAATCCGACCGGCGCGTTCGGTGGTGCGGTCGGCAGCTGGGATACGACCTACGGCTTCGCGGTGCAGGGCGCGGTGCGCATCAACCTGCCGATGCTGGCGCCGGGCGACGACATCGTGCTGACGGGCACCTACGCCGACGGCGCGATGGGCTATATCGGGTTCGGTCCGACGAACTCGGGTGGCTTCTTCGGTGCTGACTACACCGACGCCTTCGTCACGCCGGGCGGCAAGCTCTCGACGATGTCGGGCTGGCAGGTCATGGCGAGCCTGAAGCACTACTGGACGCCGAACCTGCGGTCGAACTTCACCATCGCCTACGACACGGATACCGTTCCGGGCTTCGTGAAGGCGGCGGCGGTGCCGGCAGGTCAGACCACGAGCTACATCACCTCGGCGGTCAACATCATCTGGTCGCCGATCCCGAACCTCGACCTCGGCCTCGAAGCGTACAACCAGACCGGCTTCCGCACCGCGGTGCAGAAGGCGGCAGGGTTGCCCGACTCGAAGTGGACCTTCATCAGCTGGATCCAGCGGAACTTCTGATCCGCCCAGCCTGACAGGAACGGAGAGCCCCGGCCCAGTGCCGGGGCTTTTCGTTTTGGCGCTGCGGTCCTTCGAAAGGGGCGCCGCCCGGACCCGGGGTGTCCTGGCGGCGAGCTGTCGGGCCGCCAGCACCGACATCGGCAGCGCGAACCGGATCGGCGGCCGTCGACATGGCCGCTGCTGCGCGAGCGGACGGTGAAGGCTTGCTGAGTGTGGCCGTGGCTTGATGGCCCCGAACGCGCGGGACCTCGACGGCATTGTCGCCGTGGTGGCTTCCGGACGGGGCGAAGACCCCGCTGGGCGAGGCCCTGGCGGGACGATTGGCGGTGCGACGGGGTCGTCCCGCGATGCGGTGTGACGATGGCCTGCGGCTATGCGGCCGGTACCCGCACCATCCGGTCCTGGCTGGCGTCGCAGGGGTCGGCGAAGACGGCGAGGGTGCCGTGCCCAGCCGTGATCGCCTCCTCCGCGTCGGAAGCGCGCGATCGAACCTGGCAGCGGCGATGCGGGCCGCTTGCGTGGCCGTTCGGCGGATAAGCCGGGCGACCGAAGAACGCCGGCCGCGGCGAGCCGCTCAGGAGGCGGGCTTGGTCTTGGGGCGGAGCCGCACCAACACGTCGACCCGGGCGATCTCCATGCCCTCGGGCGGCTCCGGCAGATTGCCGAAGCTGAGGCCGTCGCCGGGGACGTCGAACAACTGGTTCTCGCCCTCGACCAGGAAATGGTGGTGCTCGGAAACGTTGGTGTCGAAATAGGCCTTGGCGCCGTCGACTGCGATCTGGCGCAGCAGCCCGGCGTCGGTGAACTGGTGGAGCGTGTTGTAGACGGTCGCGAGCGAGACCGCGACGCGGCCCTTCACCGCCTCCTCGTGCAGCATCTCGGCGGTGAAGTGGCGGTCGCCCTGGCCGTAGAGCAGGCGGCCGAGGGCGAGGCGCTGGCGGGTCGGGCGGAGGCCCGCGGCCCGCAACATCGCGCCGACGTCGCGCGCAACGCAGAGCTCCGGCTTCAGGCCACAGTCGTCGGCCGCACCCGCACGCGCAACCATGTTGGTCCGATACGCCACCATCGCTATCCCGTCTGTCGTTGCCTTCGGCAGGCGCCTCCCGCGCCTTCATGCAAATGATAATCTGTCGCGACAAGCCTCGCAAGCGACTTTGTCCCGGCCGGGAAGGGCAGGGGACAGCTGGTCCGCCGCAGGGATGAGGAGAGGACGTGGCGCGGTGCGGCCGCCGGTGATGGACGGTCTCCGGCCGGCCTAGGATTGCCATGAAGCTTCTGTTAGCTTTCGGCAGCAACCGTCCGCCGCGCTTGACATCGGGGCCATGCGGACGTGTCTCGATGGCTCCTCCGGCCTTGAGGAATCACACGGGGTGTTGGACCAGATTTTCGGCACCGAGCTTCCGCTGGCGGCGCGGTTCCTGATCGCGTTCGTCGTCGTCCTCGCGCTCATCGTGCTTGTCGCCTGGGTGGTGCGCAGCCTCGCCTGGGGCCGCACCACGCCGAAGACGCCCTACCGGCCGCGACAAACGCGGCTCGGCGTCGTCGATGCCTACAGCGTCGACGGCCGCCGCCGGCTGGTCCTGGTCAGGCGCGACAATATCGAGCATCTGGTCATGATTGGCGGCCCGAACGACGTGCTGCTGGAGAGCCGCATTGTGCGCCAGCCTGCGCGCGAGACGGCCCTGGCGGCGCCTGCCATGCCCGCGCCCGCCGCGATGCCCGGGATGCCGGCCGCTGCTCGCGCGCCCGCCGAGCCGACGCCACGGGTAGGCCCGCCGGCGGCGCCGGCGCCGCGTCCTGCCCCAGCTCCTGCGGCACCGCGGCCGCAGCCTGCCGCGCCCGCCGATCGCCCGCCGCCGGCCTATCTTCGCCGCGCGCTCGAGGAGCCGGTGCCGGTGCCGCCCAAGGGGCCTGCCGCGAAGGAACCCGCCGCCGGCGCCGAGCCGGCGGCC
>DASZVN010000196.1:0-7327 GCA_035547055.1 Hyphomicrobiales bacterium | reverse complement strand
GCGCTGTTCGGCGACCCGCTGCTGGTGCGCGCCGGCCGCGGCCTCGTCCTGACCCGCGGCGCCGAGGACCTGATCGGCCCGGTCCGCGAGATCCTGGCCCATATCGAGCAGACCCTGGTCGAGCGCCCGCGCTTCGACCCGACGCGCGACGTCCGCGCCTTCTCGATCAGCGCCTCGGATTACGCGACGCTGGTGCTGCTCCGGCCGTTCGTGCAACGCCTGGCCGCCGAGGCGCCGGCGGTCACGGTCCATCTCCTGCCGCGCTCGCCCGACGTGGGGCAGGTGCTCCGGAGCGACCACGCCGACCTCGTGATCGAGCCGCGCGAGCTGTTCGCCGACGCCAAGTTCCCCTCGGCGCCGCTCTTCAGCGACCGCTGGCTCTGCGCGGTCGATGCCGCGAACCCGGAAGTGCGCGGCCGGCGCATCTCGTGGGAGCGCTACCTGGCGCTGCCGCACCTCGTCTACAGCATCGGGCCGGACCGCCAGCTCAACCTCGCCGACCAGCATCTCGGCCGGCTCGGCGTGCGCCGCCGGATCGAGGTGACGGTCGAGAGCTTCCTCCTGGTGCCGTTCCTCCTCGCCGGCACGCCGCTCGTCAGCGTCGTCCTGGCGCGGACGGTCGGCCTGCTCTCGGCGGCGACGACGATCCGCACGCTCGAGCCGCCGATGAAGCTGCCCGACATCCACGAGGCGATGTTCTGGCACCCGCGCCACACCACCGACCCCGGCCATCGCTGGCTCCGCGAGCGCCTCGCCGCCATCGCCGCCGGCCTGCCGGGATGAGTCGTCTCAAGCACCTCCGCCCGTCATGCCCGGCCTTGGGCCGGGCATCCATGAGTTGGCGACGCCAGCCCCGAAGGAAGTCGTGGATGGCCGGGACAAGCCCGGCCATGACGGGGGGGATATTGCAGCAGATCAAAGCGCCCTGAGCACCGGGGCGGGCTTGGCGCCGACGAGGCGCCAGGTGCCGGCGAGGCCGAGGCCGAGCGTGAAGGCGAGGGCGCCGAGCGCCGCGACCGCCACCGCGCCGCTGTCGAAATGGAACGGCACGTCCATCACCAGCGCGAGCATCGCCCAGGCCGCGAGCGCGCCGGCGGCGATGGCGAACAGCGCGGTTGCGGCGCCGAGCATCAGATATTCGAGCGCGAAGGCGGCCAGCACCCGCGGCCGGGTGGCGCCCAGCGTCTTCAGGATCACCGCGTCGTAGAGGCGCTGGCGGTGCCCCGCCGCGAGCGCGCCGGCCAGCACCAGTGCACTCGCGAGGAGCGCCACCGCGCTCGCCGCCCGCATGCCGACGGCGAGGCGGGCCACCAGCGTGCCGATCTCCTCCAGCGCCTCCTTCACCCGCACCGTGACGATGCCGGGAAACGCCTTCGCGACCGCGCTGAGGATCGCGAATTCCTCGCGGTCGCCTGCGCCCTTGGCGAGCGTCAGCGTCGCGAGGTCCTGGTAGGGCGCACCGCGGAAGCTCGACGGCGAGAACACCATGAAGAAGTTGATGCCCAGCGTCTGCCAGTCGACCGCGCGGAGATTGGCGATCGTCGCCGCGACCGGCCGGCCGAGCACGTTGACCACCACCTTGTCGCCGACCTTGAGGCCGAGGTCGCGGGCGAGGCGGTCCTCGAACGAGACCAGCGGCGGGCCGTCATAATGCGCGTCCCACCAGGTGCCGGCCACGACCCGCGAGCCTTGCGGCACCGCGGCCGCGAAGGTGATGCCGCGGTCGCCGCGAAGCAGGCGCCGGGCGTTGCCGCTCGCCTTGTACTGCGCGGCGGGAACGCCCTTCAGCGCGGTGATGCGGCCGCGCAGCATCGGCACCTCGTCGAGCGTCGCGCCCGGCGCCTGCTTCGCGACGAAGGCGCGGAAGGCCGGCATCTCGGCCTGCGGAATGTCGACGAAGAAGAAGCTTGGCGCCCGCGCCGGGAGCTCGGCGGTGAGCTGCCAGCCGATCGAGCGGTCGATCAGCGCCAGCGCCACGAGGAGCGTCAGGCCGAGGCCGAGCGACAGCACGACCGACGGCGTCAGCGCGCCGGGCCGATGGATGTTCGCGAGCGCGAGGCGGAGCAGCGCGTGGCGCGGCCGCGGCACCCGCCTCGCTAGCGCCATCAGCGCGAGCGCGACGCCGCGGAGCAGGAGAAAGGTGGCCGCCGCCGCGGCCAGGAACAGGATGGCTACCACGCGGTCGGCGGCGGTCAGGACGGCGAGGGCCGCGACCGCGGCGATGGCGCCGCCGGTCATCAGCCGGTAGCGCCAGCGCGGCCGCCGCGGGCCGTCGGCGACGGCGTCGCGGAACAGCGCCGCGACCGGCATGTCATGCGCCCGGCCGAGCGGCCACAGCGCGAAGGCCAGCGCCACCAGGAGGCCGTAGCCGGCGGCGAGCAGCAGTGCGCCGGGCTCGATTGCGGCGACGAAGGGGATCGGCACCATCGCGGCGAAGGCGCCGGCCAGCGCGAAGGGCAGGGCGGCGCCGATCGCAAGGCCGATCGCGATGCCGACGAGCGCGAGCGCCACGACCTGGAGCAGGTAGATCGAGAACACCCGGCCGCCGGTGGCGCCGAGGCATTTCAGCACCGCGATGGCCTCGCGCCGCCGCTCGACGAAGCCCGCGACCGCGTTGGCGACGCCGACCCCGCCGACCACCAGCGCCGTCAGCGCCACGATGGCCAGGAACTGGGTGAAGCGGCGGACGTCGCCCTCGATCTGCTGCGAGGCCTGGTCGCGGGTGCGGATGCGCCACCCGGCGTCTGGGAACCGCGCGCGGGCGGCATCGGCCGCGGCCCTGGTCGCCGCGCTGCTCGTGCCGTCCGGCAGCGCCACGCGAAAACTCCAGCGCACCAGGCTGCCGGGCTGGATGAGGCCGGTGGCGGCGAGGCCCGCCTGCGAGATCAGGAGCCGCGGGCCGAAGCCGAAGCCGGCGGAGAGGGCGTCGGGCTCGTGGGTCAGGGGCGCGCGGATGACGAAATCGGCGGCGCCGACCGTGATGCGGTCGCCGGCCTCGATGCCGAGCCGCGCCAGGAGGCCCGGATCGGCGACCGCCCCGAAGACGCCGTCCCGTTCGCCGAGAAGGGCCGGGAGGTGTCCTGCCGGATCGGTGCCGAGCGCGCCGGCGAGAGGATAGGCATTGTCCACCGCCTTGGCCTCGACCAGGGCGGCATCGCCCTTGGCGTCGCGCGCCATGGCGCGGAGCGAGGCCACCGCCGCGACGCGGCCGAGCCCGGCGAGATAGTCCCGCTCCGCCGCGGTCGCCGCGCGGCCGACCATGGCGAAGTCGAGATCGCCGCCGAGGATCGCCCGCGATTGCCGCGCGAGGCCCTGGCCGAGCCCGCTCGCGACCGAGCCGATGCCGCCGATCGCGGCGACGCCGAGCGCAAGGCAGGCGATGAACACGACGAAGCCGCGAAGCCCTCCGCGCAGCTCGCGCAGCGCCAGCCTCACGGAGAGGGCGAGAGTGGAAATCGGTCTCACGCCTGTAATCCAGGGCATTGAGCCGTCATGCCCGGACCCGGTCCGGGCATCCACGAGTTCATGGCACTGCGGTCGACAGGCAGTCGTGGACGGCCGGGACGAGCCCGGCCATGACGGCGGGGGTCGCGATCGAACATCATCTCCGCGCCACCGTCACCGCGGCGGTGCCTTCGATGACGCGGCCCGAGCGCATCGCGATCGTGCGGTCACAGCGCCCGGCCAGGGTTGCGTCGTGGGTCACCAGCACCAGCGTCGCGCCGTGCTCGGCGGTGCGGGCGAAGATCAGGCGCGCCACCTCGCGGCCGGTGTCCTCGTCAAGATTGCCGGTCGGCTCGTCGGCGATCAGGATCTCGGGCCGCGGCGCCAGCGCCCGCGCCAGGGCGACGCGCTGCTGCTCGCCGCCCGACAGCTCCGCCGGATAATGCCGCGCGCGGCCGTCGAGGCCGACGGCCGCGAGTTCCTCCGCGGCGCGGGCAAAGGCGTCGCCGGTGCCGGCGAGCTCCAGCGGCACGGCGACGTTCTCCAGCGCCGTCATGGTCGGGATCAGGTGGAAGGATTGGAACACGACGCCGACATGGCGGCCGCGGAAGCGCGCCAGCGCATCCTCGCCGAGAGCCGCCAGGTCCGCGCCGAGCACCGCGATGCGGCCGGAATCGGCCCGCTCCAGGCCGGCGATGACCATGAGCAGCGTCGATTTGCCCGAGCCCGACGGCCCGACCAGCCCCACCCGCTCGCCGCGGCCGATGGCGAGCGAGACGTCCTTCAGGATATGGACCCGGGCCGCGCCGCGGCCGAGACTGAGATTGACGCTGTCGAGCTCGATCGCCGCCATGCCACACGTCCGGGATGCGTTCCGCGTTCGGCAATGACGGGAAGCCGCGTGAATATGGGAGAGGAGCCGATGGCCCGCCAGTTGCGCTTCCGCCGCCTCGCGCTTGCCGCCGTGGCGGCGGCGCTTGCGTTCGCGGGACCGGCGGTGGCCGCGCCGGCCACCGTCGTCGCGCTCGGCGACAGCCTGACCGCCGGCTTCGGCCTGCCACCCGGCACCGATTTCCCGGCCGTATTGCAGGCGGCGCTCCGCGCCAAAGGCTGGGACGTGACGGTCGCGAACGCCGGCGTTTCGGGCGACACCGCGAGCGACGGCGCCGCCAGGGTCGACTGGTCGGTGCCGGACGGCACCGCCGGCGTCATCGTCGAGCTCGGCGCCAACGACGCGCTCCGCGGCCTCGATCCGGCGCTGACGAAGGCGGCGCTCGACCGCCTGCTCGGCCGGCTCGGCGCCCGCCGCATCCCCGCCCTGATCGCCGGCATGAAAGCGCCGCGCAATCTCGGCGCCGGCTACGACCGGGCCTTCGACGCCATCTTCCCGGCCCTGGCCACGGCCCACCGTGCCATGCTCTACCCGTTCTTTCTCGACGGCGTCGCGACCGACGCGACGCTGAACCAGGCGGACCTCATGCATCCCAACCCGGCGGGCGTGAAGATCATCGTGGAGCGGATGCTGCCGACGGTGGAGCGCTTCCTGGAAAAGGTCGCGCCGGCCGCGCGGCGGCCGTCCTGAGCCGAACCGGAGCGCGAGCGTGCCCCGCCTCTTCACCGCCCTGGAAATCCCCGACGACATCGCCCGCGACCTCGCGCTGGCGCAGGGCGGCCTCGCCGGCGCGCGCTGGATCGACGCCGCGGACTACCACATCACCCTGCGCTTCATCGGCGACATCGACGCCGACCTCGCCCACGAGATCGCCAACGCGCTCGACGGCGTCCGCCGGCCGCCGCTCACCGTCACGCTCGACGGCTACGACGCGTTCGGGGGCGACAGGCCGCGCGCCTTGATCGCCAAGGTCAAGCCGACCGCGGAGCTCCGCGAGCTCCAGGCCGAGCACGAGCGGCTGATCCGCCGCGCCGGCGTGCCGCCGGAATCGCGCAAATTCACCCCGCACGTGACGCTGGCCCGGCTCCGCCGCACCCCGCCGCGCGACGCCGCCGACTGGCTCGCCGCCCGCCCGGTGACGGCCCGCCGGACGTTCGAGGCGAGCCGCTTCGTGCTGTTCTCCTCACGCGCCTCGGTGGGCGGCGGGCCCTATGTGGTCGAGGCGGCCTATCCGTTGCGGAGCCAGTGAACCGCGGGCGGCGGGGATGCAGCCGTGCGTATGCGCTCCGTTCACCGTTCACCACTTGTGCGGCGGATTGCCGATCCCGATCTTTCTCCCCATGACCGAGCGCACCGCTGCCGCCGACGACCTCTTCGCCGACCTGCCGCCGGGCGAGAAGAGCCGCTTCGAGCGCATCCGGGCCGAGCTGTGGCCCAAGCTCCGCCGCGTGGCGAGCCGCGTCCCCTTCGCCGAGGACGTGGTCGCCGCCTATTACTGCGTGCTCGACCGCGACACGCCGACCAAGGTGCGCGCGGTCTTGATCGGCGCGCTGGCCTATTTCATCCTCCCGGCCGACGCGATCCCGGACGTCCTGCCGGTGGTGGGCTTCACCGACGACGCCGGCGTCATCGCCGCGGCGCTGGCGATGGTCTCCCGCCACATCACCGACCGCCACCGCGACGCCGCCAAGGCCGCCCTGGAGCGGCTGCGGACGTAAACTCCCTCGTCATTGCGAGCGAAGCGAAGCAATCCAGGGCCGCGAGCGCGGCGCCCGGAACTCCTGGATTGCTTCGTCGCTTGCGCTCCTCGCAATGACGGCCGCGGCCCTTGCACCCGCTCGGCCGACCCCCTAGACCTCGCCCGCGAAAATCCCCCCGCCGCGAGGTCCCCGATGCCTACCCACAAGCTCTTCATGCTGCCCGGCGACGGCATCGGCCCGGAGGTGATGGGCGAGGTCAGGCGCCTCGTCGGCTGGCTGGAGAAGCGGGGCGTCGCGAGCTTCGCGATCGAGCAGGGGCTGGTCGGCGGCTCGGCCTATGACGCCCACGGCGTTGCGATCTCGAACGCCGACATGGACCGCGCCCAGGCGGCCGATGCCGTGATCTTCGGCGCCGTCGGCGGCCCCAAATGGGACGCGGTGCCCTACGACAAGCGGCCCGAGGCCGGCCTCTTGCGCCTCCGCAAGGACCTCGGCCTGTTCGCCAATCTCCGCCCGGCGATCTGCTACCCGGCGCTGGCCGATGCCTCCTCGCTGAAGCGCGAGTTCGTCGAGGGGCTCGACATCCTGATCGTCCGCGAGCTGACCGGCGGCGTCTATTTCGGCGAGCCCAAGGAGATCGTCACGCTCGAGGACGGCACGAAGCGCGCCGTCGACACCCAGGTCTACAGCGAGGGCGAGATCGAGCGCATCGCCCGGGTCGCCTTCGACCTCGCCAAGGTGCGCGGCAGGAGGCTGGCCTCGGCCGAGAAGCGCAACGTGATGAAGACCGGCGTCCTGTGGAACCAGGTCGTCACCCGCGTCCACAAGGAGAGCTATCCCGACATCGCGCTGGAGCACGTGCTGGCCGACAATTGTGCGATGCAGCTCGTGCGCCGGCCGAAGCAGTACGACGTCCTCGTCACCGACAACCTGTTCGGCGACGTGCTGTCGGACATCGCCGCCCAGCTCACCGGCTCGCTCGGCATGCTGCCCTCGGCCTCGCTCGGCGCCGAGGACCCCAAGACCGGCAAGCGCAAGGCGCTCTACGAGCCGGTCCACGGCTCGGCGCCCGACATCGCCGGCCGCGGCCTCGCCAACCCGATCGCGATGATGGCGAGCTTCGGCATGGCGCTGAAATACTCGCTCGGCCTGCCCGACCTCGCTTCAGCGCTCGATCGCGCCATCGGCAAGGTGCTCGACGACGGCCTCCGCACCGCCGACATCGCGGCGCCGGGCCAGAACAGCATCTCGACCGCCGAGATGGGCGGCGCCGTCATCGCCGCGCTGGAGA
>DASZVN010000195.1:0-49574 GCA_035547055.1 Hyphomicrobiales bacterium | reverse complement strand
CGATCGCGGCCCTGCGGACCGCCGTGCCGTCCTGCGTAGCGAATGCCCCTGCGTCGCACAAGGCGACGCTCATTCCTCGGCAGGCGGTGCCCCCGAACGCGCGGGCGGCCGCTCGCGTTGCCGCGCCTGCTCCTTGCGGCGCCTGAGGTTCTCGCGAAGCTTCTCCGCCAAGCGGCGCGCCCGCCGGGCCGCCTCGCTGTCGTCGGTGGTCTTGTCGGCCATCCCGGCGGTCCTTGCGGCTCCGGCGCCCTTGTGGCACTAGTCGCCCGCGCCCGGCCGTGCGCCGGGTCGCGCTTCCTGATGCCGGTGTAGCGTAGTGGTAGCGCAACCCCTTGGTAAGGGGTAGGTCGGGAGTTCGATCCTCCCCACCGGCACCAGAAAACCCTAACAATTCCAAGGGATAGGGAGTAACGCAACTCCTTTTCCCCACCCGCTCAAAGCGGAACGGAACGTGAATTCCCCCAGGAAAGTGGGGGACTTTTGGGGAAGCGATCGACCTCAACATCTGATTTGCGGATGCGTGCGTTTGTGTGGGCCGCCGGCCCGCACGCGAAGACTTCCAGAGTTTTTACCCACCCCCGGTCGGCAACGGCCGAGGGATAGGCGCCGGCCTGCTATAATAAATCGAGAGCTGGCCCTTGGCTGGCACAGCTAGCCGCCGCGCACATTGCCGGCGGCTTCTTCGCATTTGGAGACCCTGATGTGGCTTTGACGGAAGCCGAACAACAAGACATTCGCAGCACGGTCGCGGGATGGGCGAAGCGCTTTGACATGGGCGGGAATGGCGTTTGGGCGCCGGAGGCGCCGACGCCGCCCAACGACCAGCGGCCTGTACTAGCGCCTGCCGTCTTTCCCATCATTCGACCGGCCGCATGGCAGGGCGCCTCAGTGCCTGAGCGCGAATGGTTCGTTGACGGCCACATCCCGGCGCGCACCGTAACCCTGCTTTCTGGCGACGGCGGCACCGGCAAAAGCCTCCTGGCGCTTCAGCTCGGCGCCGCGATGGCGCTCGGAACCGATACCGCCGGCCTCGCGCCGCGGCCGGGGCGCTGCCTCTATATCGGCGCCGAAGACGAGGAGGCCGAATTTCACCGGCGGCTTGCCGCCATCGTCGCTCACCACGGCTGCGGCCTCGCGGACTTTGGCGACCGCTTTCACCTCGCGGCGATGGCCGAGCGCGGCGATCCGATTCTCGCGCAGCCGTCGCGCGCCGGTGTGCTGGAGCCTACGCCGACGTGGAGGCTACTCACCGATCACGCCGCCGACTATCGGCCGGATCTCGTCGTGCTGGATACCAGCGCCGACGTTTTCGCCGCCGACGAAATCAAGCGCCCACAGGTGCGCGCCTTCATCACCATGCTCCGCCGGCTCGCTATCGACTGCGACGCCGCGGTGCTGTTGCTGTCGCATCCGTCGTTGACCGGCATCAACACCGGGTCCGGCACGTCCGGTTCAACGGCCTGGTCGAACTCCGTGCGGTCGCGCCTCTATCTGACGAAGCCCGGCGGGGAGGATGCGGATCCCGATACCCGCGTGTTGACGACGATGAAAGCGAACTACGGCCGCATCGGCGATGCCATCCGCCTCCGATGGCAGGACGGCGTGTTCGTTCCAGATGATGGCCGGTCGCCGGCGGCGGAACTCGACGCCGCCACCGCGGAGCGCACGTTCCTGGCATTGCTTTCGAAGCTGACCCGCCAAGGCCAGAAAGTGAGCCCGAACCCGAGCCCGAGCTATGCGGCGAAGCTGTTCGCCGAACACCCTGAGGGCCGCGGCACGAGCAGGAAACAGTTCGCCGCAGCGATGCAGCGACTATTGGACGACGGCCGCATCAAGATCGTGGAAGAAGGCCCGCCTTCGCGCACCTATAAGCGGCTCCTTGTCACCGCCGAGTGCTTTGGGCCGGCGGCTTCGAACTTGGGTTCGAACTAGGCTTCGAACGACCTTCGAACGCTTCGAACTACCCTGTTCGCACACACCCCTAATACCCCGTGCGAGTGCGAAGCACGCACTCGGGGTTCGAACCCCGAGCGCGCTTCGCGCTCGAAGAAAGGAGGCTTGCCTATGCCCGCGATGAATTCGCAGCACCGGCTCGACTACGACTATCTGCGACATGAAGGCGAGTACGACGATGGCGCCGAACTTTGTTCGGTGTGGTGCGCGGCCTGCCGCCGGTGGGAGTTGGTATGGGTCGACCAAGAAAGGCTCGAACGCGATTCCGCGAACGATAATGCGAACGTCGACGATGACCCGGAGGGCGAGTGATGCAGTTCACGGTCAGCGCGATGCGGCGCTTTTCGACACCCCGCGTGACGCAGGCTGGGACCGCGATGCTCGCCAACTTCGACGCCGGCAACTCGGACATTGTGTTCCGCGGCTGCGTCCTCGCGCGGTTGGCCAATGGGCGATTCATCGCCTGGGCACCTCGCCTTGAGAGCGCAACGCGGAAGGAACGCCGCCGCAACGAGACAGCCGTGCACCTGCCGAAGGGAAGCTCAATCGCCGCGGACCTCGCGACTGCGGCGATGCAGGTCTATCACGCTCTCGGCGGCGTCGAGCTTCCAGATTGCCCCGAGACGGGCGAGGAGGCCAAAGCCGGGGTGGATGTGGCCGAGACACCGGAGACGCCGCCAGCGGCCAACGTCGCGGCTGTAATGGGCTGAAGGTTCATATTCCTATGACACCTTGCTTTTTCCGGTGGAATCGGCTAGGGTTCGTCTGCCGTCCTCCGAACGCGGAGGGCTAGGCCAGCAGCCGCCCCTAAAGGGGCATCAGCCCGACAACCCACCGGGCTTCAAGGGCCGGCAGCAAATCGCGCCGGCATCGCCCCAGCCGCCGCCACGTGCGGCCTTTCAAATCAGGAGGGCCGCCCCGTGGCCCAATCCAGAACGCCGATGGCGGTGACGCTGCCGCGTGTGACGTTGCAGCATGTGCCGCTTGCAGCGAACGACAATACGCCGCCCAACCTCCGTGACTATGAAGCCGCAAGGGCGCACTTCGCCGATCCTGCGAGACGCCAACTAATGGCCGCGAACGACAACGGCGTCACGCCAGAACAAATCGCTCGCCTGCGCGGAGGCCGCGACCCGCTGGAGGAAGAATGGCTGGCCAAGCGGCTCCGGCGCTCCGATGAGAAATTGGTTGTCAACAACCTGAATTATGGCGCGGCCGTCGAAATCGAGGGGCTTCCCGACCTCGAAAAATATCATCTACTTTCCGTTCCCTCGGGCGGCGCGCGGACAATTGCCGGCTCGCCGGCGCGGGCGCCGAACAATGTGCGCGACCCGCTCCGCCTTTGGACCGCCGAGGCCGCCGCGGACGCCGGCAGAACGACCTACCGGCTCCGACGCCACCTCGCCGAGCTTTGGTCGCCGGTCGCTCGCGCCATCTTCGAACGGGCCGAGATGCGTGATCTCGCGGCACCCGG
Source organism: Hyphomicrobiales bacterium (assembly GCA_035547055.1). Lineage (GTDB taxonomy): Bacteria > Pseudomonadota > Alphaproteobacteria > Rhizobiales > Methylopilaceae > DASZVN01. The sequence continues at coordinate 46,147 of DASZVN010000195.1, read as the reverse complement.
AACGCCCGTCAAAAGGCGCGCGGAAGGCGGGCGCATGTTGGTTGTCGGCGGCCTTGAACGGGCGCGGGAATTTCTGGCGCGGCTTGCCGGCGCAGAGCGCGGCGAGGGGGTGGGGTGCTGATTTGGTAGAGTGAATTTGGGTAATCGCCGGGGCCGCCATCGCGCGGCCCCTTTCCGTATCGGGCGCCCTTCAAGGGCGCCTTTTCTGTTCACGAGGGAGCAACAATGCACACTCTCGACAACGACTCACCGCTCACCGCGGGCGAGCTGGCAGAGGAGTATGTCGACCGCCTGGTTCGCGGTTGGCTCGATGCCGGCCTGAACCTCGGACCCCTTGGGTTTGCGATGATGACGTGCGGCGCCTCCGCCATCCAGGCGGCCGCCGGCCGCGATGCTGTCGCCGCCCTGGCCGACAGCATCAAGCGCACCGCGCAGACGCAGCCCGTCGACCTCACCACCGCCCCTGCCGCCGACATTGCCTCGGCCGCCGGCGCCATCACTCACTGAAAGGACTCGAATGCACACCACAATCAAGACCCGCGGCATCTACGCCGTTCGCGCGTCAAATGATCGCTGGCTCGGCGGAGCGCCCCCGCCCGCGGCGGCCGCGCTCACGGCTGATCCAAGCAACCCCCGCGCCGCCCTGGCCGAGCTCCAGGCCGCGTGGAGCGACTTCCGTAAGGAGGATAAGAGCCGCTACACCGAATTGCAGGCGCAGATCGCCGACATTGCCACCCGCAACGCGGCACTCGAAATCAACGGCCGCGGCGGGGCTGGCCTCGCCGAGCCGGCGGCCCTGCGCGGGGATCGTGCGGCCGTGGCCGCGATGGCGCGCACCGGGGCGCCGATGGCGATGACGGTCGGCAGCGATCCCGATGGGGGCTACACCGTCGCCCCGGCGATCTCGCAGTCGATGACGAAGAGGTTGTTTGATTCGAGTCCGATGCGCCAGATCGTGCGTGTCGAGACCATCGGCGCCGGCGATGCCTTTGAGGAACTGGTTGATCATTCTGACGTGGGCGCAACGTGGGTCGGCGAGCAGACGGCGCGCCCGACGACGGACGGCCCGCAGTTCGGGAAGCTTCGCGTCGAGGTCCGCGAGATTTACGCCAACATCCCGATCAGCCAACGCCTGCTCGATGACACGTCCTACGACCTCGGCGCGTACGTCGAAGGGAAGGCGGCCGACAAGTTTGCCCGCACCGAGGGCGGGGCTTTCGTGTCCGGCACCGGCGTGATCAAGCCGCGCGGCTTCCTCGACTATCCCACGACCAGCGACGCGGACGGCGCGCGGCCGTGGGGCACGATTCAGTATGTCGCAACCGGAACGTCGGGCGGCTTCGGCTCCGGTACCACGGGCAGCGACAAGCTTCGCGACCTCATGTGGTCGTTGCGCGCACCATACCGGCAGGGTGCCCGGTGGTTGATGTCGTCAAATACCGCGAACCTGATCGACAAGCTGAAGGACGGCCAGGGAAACTACATTTGGCGAACTGGCCAGACTGCCGGGGCGCCGAACGAGTTGCTCGGCTTTGAGGTCGCGTTCTGCGAGGACATGCCGGCCGTCGCCGATGGCGCCTTTGCGGTCGCGTTCGGCAATTGGCAGCTCGGCTACCTCGCCGTGGACAAACCCGGCGTGCGCTGGCTACGCGATCCATATTCGTCCAAGCCTAACGTTCTGCTCTATGCCTACCGGCGCACTGGCGGCGACGTTGCCAACTTTGAAGCGATCAAGCTTCTTAAGTTCTCCGCGAGCTAATGGCGGCAGAAAACTTTGAGGGGCGGCCACCACGCCGCCCCTTTTTCTTGAGCGGAGGTTGGTAATGAATGATTTCGCGGCCAACGAGACGGGCGAGCTTGCTGAGCGCTATGTCAGGTCCGTCGTTGTCCTCTGGCACAGCCTCGGACTTGGCCTCGACGTGATCGCAGACGCGCTCATCGCCGTTGGCGCCGCCTGCATGGTGCTGGCGAAGGGTCGCTCGGGTGCGCGCGACCTGCTCATCCGCAAGCTCGGCGAACTGCCGGCGGACGATGCCTGAATGGCGAGTGGCGTCCAGAACCTCGACCGCCTGAAGCGCAAGATCGCCCAGCTTCCGCCGGTTGCCCGCGAGCGCGCAGCCGTCGCGTTGAATAAGAACGCCGACGAATTGGTCTCTGCGCAAAAACAGCTTGCGGAAGTGCACCGCCGCAGCGGCGCGACGGTCGATAGCATCCACAAGGAACCCGGCGACACAGACCTTCGGGTTCGTGTCGTCGCCGGCGGACCTAGTGCGTATTGGGCGATTTACGAGGAGTTCGGGACGGTGAAGATGCCCGCAAAACCATTCTTCTTGCCGCCATATCGAGAGATGCAGCAGCGCTTTGCGCGCCGCGTGAAAACAGCATGGCGAAAGGCGGTGCAGGATATCGCCAGCGGCAACTCTGGAGCGGGCAACGATGCCTGAAGAACTAGAGACGCTTGTCGTCAATCTGGAGGCCAACGTTGCCGTCTTCCAGCAAAAGATGGAAGCCGCTGCGGCAGCCTCCGAACGCTCGACGAGCAAGATCCTTTCCGACTTTCGGTCAGTGAATTCCGGCGTTATTCAGACGCTCGATACTGCCGCCACCAAGCTTGGCGGGCTTACCTCGGCAATCGGAGCCGGCCCGCTCGTCAGTGGCCTTGGCCTCGCCGGGCTCGTTGCTTCGGTGCGCGAGACCGCGGAGGAGTTCGCCAAGATCGGCGAGGCCGCCGAACGGCTCGGCATCAGCACAACGACGCTTCAGGCACTTCAATTTGCTATCAAGGGCGTTGGTGGTGCTGCCGGCGACGCGACCGAGGGACTGACACGATTTTCGCAGGAGATCTCGCAGGCCGCGGCCGGCGGCGGACGCTTGGCGCCGGTATTGAAGGCGAACGGTGTTGCACTGCGCGACACCAACGGGCAGCTCCGGTCGACGACGGATCTTCTCGGCGCCTATGCTGAGTTGCTCGTCAACGCCAAGAGTCCGCAGGACGCGATCAACCTCGCCACACTGGCCTTCGGCCGCGAGGCTGGCCCGCTCTTTATCCAGACGCTACGTGACGGCGCTTCCAGCGTCGAGCAGGCCACGGATAAGGCGCAACGGTTTGGGGTCATCGCCGACGAACAGATGATCGCGAAGGCGCGCGAGATTGACGACGCCTTCTCGACGCTCGCCACCAACTTGAAGGTCAAGTTCGGCGGCGCCGTCGTCGACGTTGCGAGCGAGGTTGCGGAGAAGCTCAAGGAGATCGAGGGCGATTTTGCGGACTTCGGCAATAGCTCGATGTTCGCAAAGGTTGTCGGCTTTCTAACGGGGCATTTGCCCACAGATCCGTTCGCCCCGAAGGACGCCATCAAGTTCGTTCCCGACGCGGTGTCGCGCGTCGACAACGCTTTTGCGATTACTGATCAGAATCCGCTTGGACGCGTCAGCACTCACACTACGAACGTCCCGCCACCTACGGGCGCCGATCGTGATGCGAAGGCATTCGATCGCGACATAGCGAACGTTGAAAAGCAGACAGCGGTTCTGAAGGCCGAGACGGAGACGATCAGCCTCAACACCGAGGCGCAGGCGCAGGCGAAGATCGAGGCTGAGCTTCTTGCCGATGCGCAGGCTCACCACATTACGATAACCGATCAGCTTCGCCAGAAGATTGATGCAGAGTCGGAAGCCTATGCGAGACAGGCACAGGCTCTGGCCGATGCCAAGCTGAAGATGCAGGAGTTCACACAGCTTCAGGAATTCGCCGGACAGCAAATGTCCGACTTCTTCGTGAACGTCGTTTCCGGCAGTGAATCCGCGAAGGATGCCCTGCACGATCTGCTATTGGCGATTGCCCGCGCCGCTGCCCAGGCCGCGCTCCTCGGTCAGGGCCCGCTCGCTGGCCTGTTCCATACCGGGACGACCAGCAACGGCGGCGTCGGCGGCCTGATCGGCGGCCTCGTTGGTTTGTTCACCGGCGGCGGCGGTGGTGGCGTCGGTGCGGACGATTTCGGGGGCGCCAATTTCGGCAATGACGACTTCATCGGCGGCAACGCCGGCGGAACCGACTACTGGCGCGGCGGTCAGACGTGGGTCGGGGAGAACGGCCCCGAGCTGCTCAATCTCCCGCGCGGCAGCCAAATCGTCCCCAACCACGCCCTGGCCGGCTCTGCCGGCGGCGTCACCGTAGCGCCCGTCTACAATATCGACGCGCGCGGCAGCGATGCGAACGCGGCGGCCCTCATCCGAAACGCCCTCGAGGACAACAACAAGGCGTTGAGGGCGGCGTTGCCGGGGATGATCCGGGATGCACGCGCCCACAGCAGGATTCATTGATCCATGGCGCCTCGATATCGCGGAGGCGCAGCGCTACGTCGAGAGCGACCACGGCAACGGCGGCCCGGCCGTTCACGGTGTCGGCGGGTTCTGCCGGGCGACCGTGATCACGCGGGACAGCATCCAGACCGCGATCCTTCACCACTGGCCGGATCGGCTCGGCGAGAAGATCGAGCCGGCGGCGCCGAGACGGCGTAGGGGCAGCGGTCAAAAGGCGGGTTGTTCGTCCGGCAGGTGGTAGCATACTGTCGACGTACAACCGGCATAGGTACACATCCCGATGGGAAGATTTCTGTTCCTTGTGGTCGTAGTGCTTGGCGGCGCGCTTTTGCTAGCCTCGGCCGGCAAGGGAAGCCACGTCACGCCTGCTGCGGCGGCCGCCTCTCCGGGCGCCGTTACTGTGCCCCCCACAGACGTTGGCAACCTTCTCCTGATCCCCACCATGCGCTGGCATGGCGCTCAATATGGCTACGCCGAAGCCGATCTAACCTTCGATAATAGATCGTCGATTTCCTGGAAGGATGCAATGATCCTCTGTATGTTTTATGGCGCGAGCGGAACCGTAATTAGTCAAAGACAGGTGGTCGTCTATCAGCAATTCCCGCCAAAGAAACGCGTAGTGGCTCGTCACATCAATCTTGGCCTTATAAATCCGCAGAGTAAGACTGCTAGATGTGACGTTCTTAACGCGTCGATGCAGTAGTGATACCCCATCAGCCCGTTGCGGCGGTTACGCGCATAGGCCGATGGGGCGTTAAGCATGCGCCGTATGCAGCTTCTGCCCGGTGGTGCTCAGCAAACGCTTCGATGTCTTCAGGGCTTGGCCTGATAGGGGCGCCGGGTCATTCAACCGGGATTCAAGAGGGATTAGAAGCCTCTCCGTCCTCCGACGGGAATTCCGTTCTCCTTGAAATGACCCCCATTTTTATGAGCCGCTCAACAACGCCCCACGGAACCAAATCGTGTTGATTTGCGATAGCTTCATGCAGGGCCAAGAGCCATTGATATTTCTCCTCGTGACCAGGACTCTGCTCCATCAGTGTCAATATGCGGCCTCTAGCAGAGGCAAACCAGTATATACCGAACGGATTTACGATGTTCCTATCACGGAAATGTAATAGCGGAGTAGCAATTGGGCCATGTTCAAATCGAGAGACCCAGAGATTAAGCGGTATATCAATATTATCTGCTATCATAACCATCGGAAATCCAACTGATTTTTCTATCTTTACGGCGTGAACAAGCGCATCGCTGACGACAAACATATGCTTATCTTGAGAGATCTGCCAGTATCGACCGTAGGCAATGCCACCACGAATAATAACAAAATGGGTTTGAGCTATAAACCATAGCGCGTTTACCGCCTGGATTACATCCACTAGCGACAAGGACGAAACGATTATAGAATCGGAATATATAGTCACATCGGCCTTAATATAATCGGCACCGGCAATGAATTTTGCAAATTCATTATATAATCTAACCGTTCCAGAAAAGTCGGAAATTATTCTGTTGGAGAATCCTAGAATGTCACAAAAAGCCACATATCTTTGCTCAGCTGGCGGAGAAATTTCTTCTTCAGACAGTTCCATTCGGCGCCTCCCCCTGGTTGCATGATGGATATCATCAATTTTATCGCGCCAATTTGATCCTCACCCCCGACCCGCCTTCCACATTCTCACCGTCAGCCAGGAACACAACGCCGGCAGCCTCCAGGGCTGCGCGGATGGCGGCGAGGGTGCGCGGCTGCAATGCCTCACCTCTCTCTAACCGGGTAATGGTGTTGGTCGAGACCTGGGCCGCTAGCGCCAAATCCCTCACACTGAGCGAGATGGCAGCGCGAGCCATGCGGCATTGTTCCGGACTCATAATCGCGTCCATGTAGCGATTTCGCCTTTACATCGCAACAACGTAGCGTTATCGCTTCTCTGTAGCGCTGCAACAGCGCCGGCGCAACAAGGAGTCCACTCATGAACCAGTACGTCGCGATTCCCACTGTCGACGCCGTCAACGAAAAGGATCTCGATTATCCGATCGCCAATTTCGTCAATGGTCGCCCTGTCGGACCGGACATCTGGGATCTATGGGATACCGATCCGAGGCTGGCCTATCTCGAATGGCTGACTATGGAGGCGCGGCTTCTTCGATTGGAGCTTTGGCCGGGATCGCACTCGGCGAGAGGTCTCGCCCCATGCAATACTTTTGCGTCGGGGTTTCATTTTCCCATGGATAGAAGCTGGAACGAGATGCCGCCGCCCTCCAGCCGTGCCGAGACGGTGCTTCGCGCGGTCGGCGTGCAGATACCCGGCGAGGACGCCGCACCGGGCGAGCCATCGCCTGTCGATCGGCTGATTGCCGAGCACGCTACAGCTCTAATGAGGCCGTGCGAGACTGACGAAGAACTCGATACGCTTATTGCCGATGTCCTTGCGATCCAGGCCCGCATCTGTGCGGCGCCGGCGATGTCCGTCGCAGACATAGCCGCGAAGCTCGCCACCCTTGACGGTGATTGGGATGATCTGTTGGGAGAGTTCGCCAAGGAGTTAACTGCCAGCGTTCGGCGCGACGCCGAAAGGCTCGCCGCCGGCTAAGCCTGGCGGCAATGCCCACACGCCTACCACCGCCGCCGGCTACCAACCGGCGGCGTTTTTATTTGGAGCGCCGATGCTCGACCATCCCGCCCCCGCGAACGACAATTGGCCAGCCTTCCGCACCGCTCGCGATCTCTGCGGAACTGTGTTTCCTGTGAGCGAGCGGACCATCCAGGAGACGGCGCGCCGCCTCGCCATCGGCCGCAAACTCGGCCGGGCCATCATCTTCAGCCCAGCCGATGTGAACCGGCTTTATGAGGCCCTTCCATGTCCCTCAAGGTCGTCAGCCGTCACGGATCTCCAGCGCTCTACCTCCGCGGAACCATCCGCGGAATCCGCGTTGACGAAAGCACTCGCACTGGCGACCGCCGCGCGGCCGAGGAAATCCGGGCGAAGCGCGAGGCGGAGCTGCTAGAGCAGTCCATCCACGGCAAGCGGGCGACGGCGACGTTCGCGCACGCGGCGGCGAGTTATCTAGAGAACGGCGGTGATGGGCGGTTCCTCGCGCCCGTCATCCGCCACTTCGGCACCACGCCCCTGGCGCGCATCGACCAGGACGCACTCGATGCCGGCGCGAAGAAGCTCTATCCCAACGCCGGGCCGGCAACGCGCAATCGGCATTTCTTCACGCCGGCATCGGCCGTGCTGCACCATGCGGCGCGGCGAGGGTGGTGCCCCAAGCCGACCATCGAAAGGCCGGCGCAGCCGCCGGGCCGAATCCGTTTCATCACGCCGGCTGAGGCCGACAAACTGATCGCGGCATCTGCCGCCCACCTCCGGCCGCTCGTCATCTTCCTGCTCTATACCGGCGCCCGCATTGGGGAAGCGCTGTGGCTCGATTGGCGGAACGTCGATCTCGACCGCGCCCACGTGCAGTTCCTGAAGACGAAGAATGGCGAGCCTCGCGGCGTGCCGCTTCACCCGCGTGTCGTTGCCGCGCTGAAGGGGATGAAGGGCCGTGAGGGAGCTGTGTTCCGGCGGCCGGATGGCGCTCCCTATGAGCGGTCGCTGGATGCCTGGGGGGCCGATAAGACCGCTGGCTGGCGGATTAGAACGGCCTTTCGCGGCGCTGTCCGCCGCGCCAGCCTGAGCGACTTTCGCCCCCACGATTGCCGCCACACCTGGGCGACCTGGCACTACCAGGTCAATCGCGATCTCGGCGCGCTTCAGCGCCTTGGCGGCTGGAAAACCATGTCTATGGTGATGCGGTACGCGCACACGAACGTCGCCGAACTGGACCACACCATAAATCGGCTTCCTTGGGGGAATTTCGGGGAGCCTAAACGGTCGAGGCGAAAAAAGAACGCCGAGCCAATACCTTATGCCGAGCCGGCGGATGCCTTGGTAAGGGGTAGGTCGGGAGTTCGATCCTCCCCACCGGCACCAGCTTCCTCTTTCGCAGCCTTTTCGTAGGGCGGGCAGGCTTTGCTTGCCTGTGTGCGACGTCGAACGTGGGCATCGGCACGGCCGATGCCCACCCTGCGGCCCCGCAACCCGACCTCCCGTCATTTCTCGATGACGAGGCGGCCCTTCATGTTGGGGTGGAAGCGGCAGATGTAGTCGACCGTGCCGGCCTGCTTGACGACCAGGGTCGCGGTCTTCTTCGCCGGGATGGTGACGTCCCAGCCCTGGGCCTTCGAGGTCGCGGTGTGGACCAGGAAGTCGTTGTTGACCCATTCGATGGTGTCGCCGACATGGGCCGTCACCTCGGCCGGGCTGAAGGCGAGCTTGTCGATGGTGACGCGGACGGTTGCCGCCCTGGCCGGAACGGCGCCCGCAAGCGCGAGCGCCGCCGCGGCCAGGGCGAGGCGCCGTCCCCGCGCCGCGATGGTGCGGGCCGGCATGGTCGTGCCTCGCCGCCGGCCTACTTGAACTTGGCCGCGAGCATCTGGGCGTGCTCGAGATGGCCCTGGAAGATCTTCAGGCCGGTCTCCAGCAGCGACTTCAGCTCGGCGTTCTGCGCCGCGGGGATCAGGGTCGCCTCGAGCGCGTTGTCGACGGTGGTGTGGTAGGCCACCTCGTTGTCGATATAGGCCTTGTCGAAGGCGCCGCCCTTGAGCCTGGCGAGCTTGGCGCGCTCGGCCTTGGCGCCCCTGGCCAGGGCCTGGCTGGTCGGGTTGTCCTGCGGCTTCACCTTGAGCTTCTCGACCAGCGCCAGCGCCTGCTTGTTCACTGCGGTGTGGTCGCGCTCCATCTCGGTGGCGAAGGCGCGGATCTCCTTGTTCTTCGATTTCTTCAGCGCCAGCTTGGCGTTGGCCACGTCGATCGTGCCCGCGGTGTAGGCGATATGGGCGATCTGCGGGTCGGTCGGCCTTGCAGCCTGCGCCGAAGCCACGCCGGCGGTCGCCAGCATGAACGCCGCGGCCATCGCTCCCAGTCTGAACAGCATCTCGGTCTCCCTTCCTCATCGACCCTCGGGCGGCCCTGCTTCGGCCGCCACGCGAGCGATTGGATGAGGCGAGGGAGAAAAGGTTCCCGGAGGAGTCGGCGCGGCTTGACCGCCCGGCCCCGGGGCCGGGTCAGCGCCCATGTCGAGAGAAGTCGTGGATGGCCGGGACAAGCCCGGCCATGACGGAGAGGCCGCCTGCCCGCTTCAGTGCGGCTTGGCGACCGACAGGCGGTCGAGGCGGTTCCGCATCTCGTTCATCTCGCGCTTCAGCGCGTCGAGCTCCTCGTCGCGGTTTCCCGCGGCGGCAGCCGGGGCGGCGGCTGCCGCCGCGGCCTCCTCGACGCCGAACGGCACGAACATCTTCATCGCCCGCTCGAACAGCGCCATGTTGGCGCGCACCTGCTCTTCCATCGTGCTGACGCCGTTGGCGCCCAACGCCTTGGTCATCTGCTCGCGGAACCGCTCCTGCTCGCGCGTCAGGCTCGCCATGGAGACCTCGAGATAGGACGGCACCAGGTTCTGGATGCTGTCGCCATAGAAGCGGATGAGCTGGCGCAGGAAGTTGACCGGCAAGAGGTTCGGTCCCTTGTTCTCCTGCTCGAAGATGATCTGGGTCAGGACCGAGCGGGTGATGTCCTCGCCGGTCTTGGCGTCGCTGACCACGAAATCCTCGCCGCGCTTCACCATCGCCGCGAGGTCCTCGAGCGTCACATACGAGCTGGTGCCGGTGTTGTAGAGGCGGCGATTCGCGTATTTCTTGATGATTGTCGGTTCTGCCGTCTTCGCCATCGGGATCACATACCCCATAAGCCGCCGCGTCCGACCAGTGGCGGCGACGATACGGCCAAGCCCGACGGCTGCCAACCCCGCTCTATTCGACCACGACCACCGTCCGCCGGCCGAGCCGCGGCAAGAGCCGCGCGAGGTTGCGCGGCGCGAGCGCGATGCAGCCTTCGGTCGGAGCGAGGCCGGGGCGGGCGAGATGAAGGAAGATCGCGCTGCTGCGGCCCTGGACGCGCGGCCGGAGGTTGCAGTCCAGCACGATCAGGAGATCGTAGAGCCCATCGTTCCGCCACAGCGTCTCGTGGCTTGCCGGATAGGGATGCTGCATCGCCCGGTTGTAGTTGCGGTCGCCGACGGCGTCGCACCAGCCATCGTCCGGGCGGAGCCGCCGGACGGGCAGCGGGCTCGCCGGGCGCCGGACCCGGTCGGGGCGGAAGCGCAGGGCCGTCAGCGCGAAGCGGCCGGCCGGCGTCGCGCCGTCGCCCTCGCGCTTCAGGCGGCGGATGCCGGCGCGGCCGAGCGCGCACGGGATGGCGAGCGGCCCCGCCAGCAGGAGCCCGCGGCTCGGCGCCCCCGGCCTGGCCCTGACCACGACCCGTCCGAGCACCTGCGACCGCGGCGCCGGGCGCCGGGAACCTCCGGGCTCCCGTCTCCGTCTAGGTGGCTTGAACGAGCCCGGTTTCATGGTTCATTGGTACCGATCGCCCTCGGGCGGCACGGCCGGAGGAAACAGCCGCATGGCGGTGAAACGCAAGATTCTCGTCGTCGACGACGACGCCGACCTCCGTGCCGCGCTGGCCGAGCAGTTCGACCTCCTGCAGGAGTTCGAGCCGGCGGCGGCGGCGACCGCGGCGGATGCGCTCCGGCTGCTGCGCGGCGAGCATGTCGACCTCGTGCTGATGGACGTGGCGCTGCCCGACATGGACGGCCGCGAGGCGGTCCGGATGGCGCGCCGCGCCGGCTATCGCGGACCCGTGATCATGCTGACCGGGCACGATTCCGATTCCGACACCATCCTCGGCTTCGAGGCCGGCGCCAACGACTATGTCGCGAAGCCGTTCCGTTTCGCCGTGCTGCTCGCCCGCATCCGCGCCCAGCTCCGCCACCACGAGAGCTCGGACGACGCGGTGCTCGCGATCGGGCCCTACGTCTTCCGCCCGGCGACCAAGCTCCTCGTCAACGAGCGCGGCTCCAAGGTCCGCCTGACCGAGAAGGAGACCGCGATCCTGCGCTATCTCTACCGCGCCGGCACCAAGGCGGTCGGGCGCGACGAGCTGCTCCAGGAGGTGTGGGGCTACAACGCCGGGGTGACGACCCATACGCTCGAGACCCACATCTACCGCCTCCGCCAGAAGATCGAGCGCGACCCCACCAATGCGAGCCTCCTCGTGACCGAGGGCGGCGGCTATAAGCTGGTGCCGTAGCAGGGCTTTTCGACCTCGGTCGGCTTTCCCGCTCTTCCCGCCGTAGAAAACGCGCTACAACGGCTTCGACCGGGCGAAGGGCAGATGGGGCTCGACGACGACATCCGCATGCTGGCGCGGGCGCCGCTGCTCGCCGAGATCGGCCGCGACGGGCTGCGCCTCGTCGCGTTCTCGGCCGAGACGCGCTGGCTCGCGCCCGGCGAGGTGCTGTTCGAGAAGGGCCAGGCGGCGGACGGCGGCTATGTCGTCGTCAACGGCCGCCTGCTGCTCAGCGCCGGCGCCGGCGGCCCGCCGCGCCAGGCCGGGCCGGGGACGCTGCTCGGCGAGACGGCGCTGTTCGTCGAGACCGAGCACCTCGTCACCGCCGCCGCCCAACACGCGGCAAGCGTGCTCTCGATCCCGCGCCTGCTGTTCCGCCGCATGCTGCAGGAATATCCCGAGGCCGCCGAGACGCTGATGCGGCGGATGTCGCGGCGGATCCAGGACGAGCGGCTCGAGCTCGACGCGGCGCGGCGCCTGCTGCTCGACGTCGACCAGCGCTGGCGGGGCCTGGCGCAGGGCCGCGGCGAGGTCAAGGATCGAGGCGAAGGATGACCGGGACGTGGTCGGACGGCCGCTCCCAGTCGCGCGTCGCCTGCTTGACCTCGACCGGGCCGCTCCGCTCCGCGAGGTCGCCCGAGACCCAGATGTGGTCGAGCCGCCGGCCGCGGTTCGACGCCTTCCAGTCGCGGTTGCGGTAGCTCCACCAGGTGAAGACCGGCTCGGGCGGCGGGCGGTGGCGGCGGGTCGTGTCGCACCAGCCGCCGGCGGCGAGGATGGCCTGCATGCGCTCGGTTTCGGCGGGTGTGTGGCTGACCACGTCGAGAAGCTGGCGATGGCTCCAGACGTCGCAGTCGAGCGGCGCGACGTTGAGGTCGCCGACGAGGATGCTCCGGCTCGGCGGTGTCGCGCCGGACCATGCCTTCAACTCGTCGAGGAAGGCGAGCTTGTGGGCGAATTTCTCGTTGACCGCCGGGTCGGGAATGTCGCCGCCGGCAGGGACATAGAAATTGTGCAGCGTGACGCCCGCGGCCGCGCCCTCGCCGAGCGTCACGGCGACATGGCGGGCGTCGTCCTTGCCGCCGAAGCGGAAGCGCTCGACCCGGGCGAGCGGCAGCCGCGAGTAGGTGGCGACGCCGTGATAGCCCTTCTGGCAGGTCACCGCGCCGTGGACGTAGCCGTGCTCGTGGAAGGCCGCGCTCGGGAACGCAGCCTCGATGCACTTGGTCTCCTGCAGCGCGATCAGGTCCGGCCGCACCTCGTCGAGCACGCGCATCACCTGCTCGAGGCGCAGGCGCACGGAATTGATGTTCCAGGTGACGACGGTGAGCGGCATCGGCAGGGCAGGGCGGCGGGCGCGCCTGCTTAGCACTGCGGGGTTGTCGGAGGCAAAGCCCGCTTGTCGCCCGGCAGCGGCTGGGCCACGCTCGCGCGACTGCCATGCGCCCGCCGCTCCTGAACCCGCTCTTCGTGCCGCTCGCGAGCCTGCCCGGCCTCGGCGACAAGACCGCGCTCGCGCTCGGCCGCCTGCTCGGGCCGGACGCCCGCGCGATCGACGCCTTGTTTCATGCGCCGAGCGGGATGATCGACCGCCGCCTCCGCCCGCCCCTGTCCGAGGCTCCTCTCGACACCGTGGTGACGCTCCGCCTGGCGGTGGAGGAGCACCGCCCGGCGCCGCCGCGCCGGCCGCGGGCGCCGTGGCGCGTCGTCGCGAGCGACGGCACCGGGTTGGTGACGCTGGTGTTCTTCAACGTCCACCCCGGCCAGATCGAGAAGCTCCTGCCGAAGGGCGCGACGCGCTGGGTCTCGGGCAAGCTCGAGATGTATGACGGGATGCTCCAGATGGTGCATCCCGACCGGGTCGTGCCGGAGAGCGAGATCGGCAGGCTCGCGGCGCTGGAGCCGGTCTATCCGCTGGTCGAGGGCGTGACGCAGAGCCTCGTGACGCGGGCCGTGCGCGGCGCGCTGGCGCGGCTGCCCGACCTGCCGGAATGGCTCGATCCGGCGCTGCTCAAGGCGCGCCGTTGGCCCGGCTTCGGCGAGGCGCTGGGGCGGCTTCATGCGCCGGAACAGCCCGAAGACATCGCCGCCGAGGCGCCGGGCCGTACCCGCCTCGCCTATGACGAGCTCCTCGCGGGCCAGCTCGCGCTGGCGCTGATGCGGGCGCATCTGCGCGGCGAGGCCGGCCGCGCCAGCCCGCCGACGGGCGCCATCGCGAAGCGCCTCGAGGCGGCGCTGCCGTTCCGTCTGACCAAGGCGCAGAAGCAGGCCGTCGCCGAGATCGGCCGCGACCTCGCCGAGCCGACCCGGATGAGCCGCCTGCTCCAGGGCGACGTCGGCGCCGGCAAGACGGTCGTCGCGCTGATGGCGATGGCCCAGGTCGCCGAGAACGGCCGCCAGTCGGCCTTGATGGCGCCGACCGACGTGCTCGCCCGCCAGCATCTCAAGACCATCGCGCCGCTGGCCGAGGCGGTCGGGCTCCGCGTCGTCCTCCTCACCGGCCGCGAGAAGGGGCGGGAGCGCGAGGCGGCGCTGGCCGCGCTGGCGTCGGGCGAGGCCGCCATCGCGGTCGGCACCCACGCGCTGTTCCAGGACGAGGTCCAATTCCACGACCTCGCCTTCACCGTGATCGACGAGCAGCACCGCTTCGGCGTCCAGCAGCGCCTCGCGCTCGCCGCCAAGGGCAGGGCGGTCGACGTGCTGGTGATGACGGCGACGCCGATCCCGCGCACGCTGGTCCTGACCTATTACGGCGACATGGAGGTGTCGGCGCTCCGCGAGCGCCCGGCCGGCCGGCCCAAGGTCGAGACCCGGCTGGTCTCCTCCGAGCGCATCGGCGAGGTCGTCGCCGCCGTCGGCCGCGCCGTTTCCCAGGGCGCCCGGGTCTATTGGGTATGCCCGCTGGTCGAGGAATCGGAGGCGACCGACCTGGCTGCCGCCGAGGAGCGCTTCGCCGCGCTGGAGGCAGCCTTTCCCGGCAAGGCGGCGCTGGTCCATGGCCGCATGAAGGGTGCCGACAAGGACCGCGCCATGGCCCGCTTCGCCCAGGGCGAGGTCTCCATCCTGGTCGCGACCACGGTGATCGAGGTCGGCGTCGACGTGCCCGAGGCCTCGGTGATGGTGATCGAGCATGCCGAGCGCTTCGGCCTCGCCCAGCTCCACCAGCTCCGCGGCCGCATCGGAAGGGGCACCGCGGCCTCGACCTGCCTCCTGCTCTATCGCGGCCCGCTCGGCCCGGTCGCCGAGCAGCGCCTCAAGATCCTCCGCGAGACCGACGACGGCTTTCGCATCGCCGAGGAGGATCTGCGCCTGCGCGGCGAGGGTGAGGTGCTCGGCACGCGCCAGAGCGGGATGCCCGGCTTCCGGCTCGCCGCCGACCGGCCCGATCTCGCCGATCTCCTGGAGACTGCGCGGAAGGACGCCGCGCTGGTGCTGGCCGCCGATCCCGGCCTCGCCGGCCCGCGCGGCGACGCGCTGCGCCACCTCCTCTACCTCTTCCGGCGCGACGAAGCCGCCCGCTCCCTCCGCGCGGGATAGGCCCGTCATTGCGAGCGAAGCGAAGCAATCCAGAGCGACATGCATAACGCCCGCGGCTCCTGGATTGCTTCGTCGGCTTCGCCTCCTCGCAATGACGGGATAGGCTCGGGCCAGGACGAACGGGGGCACGGCATGGATCTCGCAGATCTCGGCGCGCGCGAGGCGGCGGCGCAGATCGCCGCCGGTACGCTGACGGCGGAAGCGCTGGCCGAGGCGCTGCTCGCGCGCATCGCGGAACGCGATCCCGCGATCGAGGCGTGGCAGTACTTCGACCCGGATGCCGTGCGCGCCGCCGCCCGGCGCTACGACACCGAACGGCCGGGCGGCCCCCTCGGCGGCGTCCCGATCGGCGTCAAGGACATCCTCGACACCCACGACATGCCGACCGGCTACGGCTCGGCGCTCTATGCCGGCCACCGCCCGGCGTGGGACGCCGCCTGCGTCGCGCTCGCCCGCGGCGCCGGGGCCATCGTCATGGGCAAGACGGTCTCGACCGAGTTCGCGGCGCTGGCGCCGGGCAAGACCCGGAACCCGCACGATGTGGCCCACACGCCGGGCGGCTCGTCCTCCGGCTCGGCGGCCGCGGTGGCCGCCGGCATGGTGCCGCTCGCGATCGGCACCCAGACCGCCGGCTCGGTGATCCGCCCGGCCGCGTTCTGCGGCGTGGTCGGCTACAAGCCGAGCTACGGCCTGATCGAGCGCGCCGGCGTGAAGGCGGCCTCCGGCTCGCTCGACACCATCGGCGTGTTCGCCCGCGCGGTCGGCGATGCCGCGCTGTTCGCCGCGGTCCTCGCCGACCGGCCGGCGCTGGCGGAGGTCGCGACGCCGGCGACGCTTCGCGTCGGCCTCTACCGCACCTCCGACTGGGAGCGCGCGGACGGCGCCACGCACGCGGCGATCGAGCGGGCTGCGGCGCGGCTCGCCGCGCGCGGCGCCGCGATGGTCGAGATCGCCGCGACCGCCGACCACGCCGCGCTGATCGCTGCGCAGACCGCGATCATGGGCTGGGAGACCGCCGGCGCCCTCGCCTTCGAGCGGCTGAACCGGCTCGACCGGCTCGCGCCGACGACGCAGACCTTCCTCCGCAACGCCGACACCATCACCCTCGCCGCCTATGACGCGGCCCGGGCGGAGATGCCGGCGCTTCGCGCCGCCTTCGACCGGCTGTTCGGCGCGTGCGACGTGCTGCTCACGCCCGCGGCGCCGGGCGAGGCGCCGGAAGGGCTCGCCAGCACCGGCGATTCCCTCTTCAACCGCGCGTGGACGGCGCTCGGCACGCCCTGCGTCACCCTGCCTGCCGGCCGCGGGCCCCACGGCCTGCCGCTCGGCGTCAAGCTCGTCGGCCGCCGCGGCGACGACGCCCGCACCCTCGGCGCGGCCGCGTTCGTGGAAAGGGCGCTGGCATAGCCCATGCGCGTCTTGCCCGGACTTGGTCCGGGCATCCACGAGTTTGCGGCCGAGGCGGCGGAAGGAAGTCGTGGATGGCCGGGACAAGCCCGGCCATGACGGGTGAGCCGTCACTCCCGGGTGCGTTCCGCCGCCTTGAAGCGGGCGAGGCCGTCGATCGCGGCCTCGATGCGGCCGTGGCGGCGCTTCAGCCATTCCTCCACCTCGAAATGGGTGAGGATGTACATCTCGCCGTGACGGATCGCGAAGACGACGCGCTCGCCCGCCTCGTCGGCCGGGATCGGCGGCAGGATGCTGACGCCGCCGAGATTGGTGCCGGCGCGCTCGAACGGGCCGCCGAAGCGGGCCGGCCGCCGTTCGGCCGAGTGGCCGAGCGTCGTCAGCACCAGCGCCGGGCAGAACACCGAGACCCCGATCGGGGTGTGGACGAGGTCGCGTTCCAGCGCCTCGGAGAAGGCGACGACGCTGAACTTGGTCATCGCGTAGGGACCGTTATAGGCGATGTCGCGGTGGACCTGGAGGCCGCCGATCGAGGCGGTGGAGACGACGTGGCCCTCCTCGCCGTGCGCCAGCATCCCGGGCAGGAAGGCGCGCACCCCGTTCAGCGGGCCGAAGCTGTTGACGGCGACGATCCACTGCCATTCCTCGTCGGGGATCTCCCACATCGGGCGCCCGCCGACGGTGACGCCGGCATTGTTGATCAGGATGTGGTTGTCGCCGAAGAGGGCGGCGTGGCGGGCCGCGGCGTCCTTCATCGCGGCGAGGTCGGAGACGTCGACGACGAACGGCTCGGCGCGGACGCCGAAGGCGCGGATGGCCTCGACCGCGCCGTCTAGGGTCGCCGCCTCGACGTCGGCCATGCCGATGTTGACGCCGGCCCGCGCCAGCGCCCGGCAGATGCCGAAGCCGATGCCGTTTGCCGCCCCGGTGACGAAGGCATTGCGCCCCGCGAGAATCTTCATCGCCGTCCCCTCTTTAGCCAAGTCTCCTGGCGCCGAATCCTCACCGTCATTGCGAGGAGTGAAGCGACGAAGCAATCCAGGGGCCGCAGCCGCGGTGCCGGGGACCCCTGGATTGCTTCGCTTCGCCCGCAATGACGGGCGCTGCGCTACCGGTCAATTTTCTCAACGACTGGCATCACACCCCGATATAGCGCTCGCGCACGTCGGGGCGGGCTTCCAGCTCGGCCGAGGTGCCGGAGAACACCACGCGGCCTTTCTCGACCACGTAGTGGCGGTCGGCGATCGGCATCAGCTTGGCGAGGTGCTTGTCGATCACCAGGATCGACTGGCCGAGCGCCTTCAGCGCGGCGAGGCTCTTCCAGATCTCCTCACGGACCAGCGGCGCCAGCCCCTCGGTCGCCTCGTCGAGCACGAGAAGGCGCGGGTTGGTCATCAGCGCTCGGCCGATCGCGAGCATCTGCTGCTCGCCGCCGGAGAGCTGGCTGCCCATGTTGGCGAGCCGCGCCTCGAGCTGCGGGAACAGCGCGATCACCCGTGCCACGGTCCAGGGCTCCCTGGCGCCGAGCCGGTTGCTCGCCATCGCGACGAGGTTCTCGGCGACGGTGAGGTTGGGGAAGATGTGGCGGCCCTCGGGCACGAGGCCGAGGCCCCAGCGCGCCACCTCGTAGCTGGCGCGGCCCTTGACCGCGCGGCCCTCGAAGGTGACGGCCCCGCCCTTGATCGGGATCAGCGCCATGACGGCGCGGATCGTCGTGGTCTTGCCCATGCCGTTGCGGCCGATCAGGGTCACGACCTCGCCGGCCTCGACCGCGAGGTCCATGCCGAACAGCACCTGGCTCGCGCCGTAGCCTGCGGCGAGGCCCTCGACCTTCAGCATCGCATGGTGCTCCGCGCTCTCCCGTCATGCCCGCACTTGGTCCGGGCATCCATGAGTTTGACGCGCCGCCGTCGGTCGGAAGTCGTGGATGGCCGGGACAGGCCCGGCCGTGACGAGAGGCGAGGCCCTTCCACCTTCAGCATCAGGCGCTCTCCTCGCCGAGATAGGCGCTCTGCACCGCCGGGTCGGAGCGGATCCGGGCGGGGTCGCCGGTCGCGATGGCACGGCCGTAGACCAGCACGGTGACGCGGTCGGCGAGGGCGAACACGGCGTCCATGTCGTGCTCGACCAGGAGGATGGTGTAGCGCGCCTTGAGGCGGCCGATCAGCGCCGTCATGTCCGCCGACGCCGCGCGGTCGAGCCCGGCCATCGGCTCGTCGAGGAGGAGCAGCTTCGGCGCTATGGCCAGCGCCATGGCGAGCTCGAGCTGGCGCTGCTCGCCGTGCGCCAGCACGCCGGCCTTCACCGCGGCGCGGGCGCCGAGCCCGACCTCGTCGAGGGCTGCGCGGGCGGGCCCGCGCAGGGCATCGTCGGAAGCCGCGGCCTTCCAGAAGCGGAAGCTGTGGCCCGAGCGCGCCTGCACCGCCAGCATGACGTTCTCGAGCGCGGTGAAGGTGCGGCAGATCGAGGTGACCTGGAACGAGCGGGCGAGGCCCATCAGCGCCCGGTCCCAGGGCGGCAGGCGGGTGATGTCGTGGCCCTCGAAGCGGACGGTGCCGCTGGTCGGCCGGGCGATGCCCGAGAGCTGGGCGATCAGCGTGGTCTTGCCGGCGCCGTTCGGCCCGATCAGGGCGTGGAGCTCGCCGGGCTCGACCGCGATCGACAGATGGTCGGTCGCGGTGACGCCGCCGAAGCGCTTCACCAGGTCCCGCGTTTCCAGGAGCGGCTCAGCCATCGCGGTCGCTCCCGAAGGCCAGCGAGAAGAAGCCGCGGCGGAGCCCGAGCACCACCGCGATGAAGAACGGGCCGAAGATCAGCTCCCAGTGCACGGTATAGCTGCCGACGACGAGCTTGAGCAGCACGAAGATCGCCGCGCCGACGATCGAGCCGTAGATCGTGCCGGCGCCGCCGACCGCGACCATCACGATCAGCTCGGCCGAGCGCACCCAGGCCATCGCCGTCGGGTCGATGAAGAGCTGGTACTCGGCGAGGAGGATGCCGGCATAGCCCGCGATCACCCCCGCGATGACGAAGGCGGCGAGGCGGTAGCGGAAGGTCGGAAAGCCCATCGCCTGGAGGCGCTGGTTGTTCTGCCGCGCGCCGCGGATGACCATGCCGAAGCGCGAGCCGACGATCCGCTGGACGAGGAAGGCGACGACGATGAGGGAGGCGAGGACGAAATAGTAGAAGCCCGTCGCGCCGATCGCGTTCATCGGCCACGACAGGTCGGAGATCTGCAGGCCGTACTCGCCGCCATAGGTCGGCAGCGAATCGAAGAAGAAGAAGATCATCTGGGCGAAGGCCAGCGTGATCATGATGAAGTAGGCGCCGCTGGTGCGGAGCGACACCGCGCCGATGAACAGCGCCGCCGCGGCGCAGACCAGGAGCGCCGTGGGCCACGCGATGAAGGCGTTGTCGGTGCCGGGGATGACGCCGAAGAGGAGCCCGCCGTTGTCGACGTGATAGGCGAGGATGCCGACCACGTAGGCCGCCACCCCGAGATAGGAGGCGTGGCCGAGGCTGACGAGGCCGCCATAGCCGAGGATGAGGTCGAGGCTGATCGCCGCCATGCCGAAGATCATGATCTGCATGGCGAGGCGGACGTAGAACGGCTGCGCCAGCCAGGCGGCGACCGGCGGCACCGCCGCGAGCACGGCGAAGATCGCGAGGATCGCGAGCCGCCGCGGCCAAGGCGAGGCCGGCCGCGGCGCCGCGGCGGCGTCCTCCGCCGAGGTGGCGAGCTCAGCCACGGGTCGCGAACAGGCCCTGCGGCCTGAGATAGAGGATCGCCGCCATCACCACGTAGATCGCCATCTCGGCGAGCGTCGCCGGCAGGAGCGACTGGCTGAAGGTCTCGACGAAGCCGGTGATGATGGCGCCGATGAAGGCGCCGCGGACCGAGCCGATGCCGCCGATGACGATGCAGACGAGGCTCTGGATGAAGACCGAATCCCCCATCCCGACCTGCACCGCGAGGAGCGGCGCCGCCATCACGCCCGCGAGCGCGGCCAGCGCCGCGCCGACGGCGAAGACGCGGGTATAGAGCCGGCGGATGTCGAGGCCGAGCGCGCCGGCCATCGTCCGGTCGCTCGCGCCGGCGCGGATCTGCATCCCGATCCGGGTCCGCCCGATCAGGAAATAAAGCGCGACCGCGACCAGCACGCCGACGCCGATGATGACGAGCCGATAGCTCGGATAGGTGAAGCCCGGCACGATCTGGACGTGGCCGGTGAGATCCGCCGGCTGGTCCATCGGCAGCGGCACCGAGCCCCAGATGATCCGCGTCGTCTCGTTGAAGAACAGGATCAGGCCGAAGGTGACGAGCACCTGGTCGAGCGGGTCGCGCGCGTAGAGGGTGCGCAGCAGCGAGGTCTCGGCAAGGAGGCCGACGATGCCGGTCGCGGCCATCCCGGCGAGGAGCGCGAGGATGAAGGCGTGGGTCGCCATCATCACCGTCGCCCCGACATACGCCCCGATCATGTAGAACGAGCCGTGGGCGAGGTTGATGAGGTTCATGATCCCGAACACGAGCGTCAGCCCGGCCGCGATCAGGAACAGCATGACGCCGAGTTCGAGCGAGTTCAGGGATTGCTCGAGAACGAAGAGCATGGCGCCGGTTTAGCGCGGCCGGTGCCGAAAGGGCAAAAGGTTCACGCTCAAACGGTACCGTTGCCTCACCCGCGGTCATGGCCGGGCTTGTCCCGGCCATGACGAGCGCTTGCGCTTTCGAGCCATGCCTTGCCAACACCGGGGCTTTGGCCTACCACCCGCGAGGCGCCGCAATAGCTCAGCTGGTAGAGCAACGCATTCGTAATGCGTGGGTCGGGAGTTCGAATCTCTCTTGCGGCACCATTTTCCGCCGCCAGCCCCGCCGCCTCAGCCGATGCTCGATCGCATTCGCCAATTCGTCGCCGATCTCGCCGTGGCCGATGAGCGGCCGGCCTTCGCCGAGGACGACCACCGTGTCGCCGCGGCGGCGCTCCTGGTCCACCTGATGGAGGCGGACGGCGTCGTCGCGCCCGAGGAGAAGATCGCGCTGCACCGGCTGCTGCGCGAGCGCTTCGGCCTGTCGGACGCCGATGCCGACGAGCTTGCCGCCGAGGGCCGCGAGCGCGACGAGGAGGCCATCGACCTCTATGGCTTCACCAGCATTCTGAAGGACCATCTCGACCGGACCGAACGGCTCCGCCTGATCGAGATGATGTGGAAGATGGTCTTTGCCGACGGCCGGGTCACCGAGCTCGAGGACAACATCGTCTGGCGAGTCTCGGAGCTCCTCGGCATCTCGACCACCGACCGCATCGCCCTCAAGCAGCGGGTCGCCGCGCAGGGGTAGCTCGCAAGGTGAGCATCGGCTTGCCGATGCCCATGTGCAGCGCCCGACTTGCGCGCTCAGCGACCCACGCGGCGGGCCATATCGGTGGGCAACGCGATACGTTGCCCACCTTACGAACTCGGCACGAGGCCGGGCGGCAAAATCCCGCCGCCACCCCTTTTGTTGCCGATGGGCAACACCATCTTCTCTCCAGGCCGCCGCCTCATCAGGGGCGGCCGCGGCGGGCCTTGTGTCGCCGCAACCGATTGCCGCGTCCGCGCCTTGAGGGCGGGCGGCCGAGAGGAGACGAGGGAATGGACACCAACAAGCTCACCGAGCGGGTGCAGGGCTTCCTGCAGTCGGCGCAGACCTATGCGCTCGGCCAGGGCAACCAGCAGCTTCTGCCCGAGCATATCCTGAAGGTGCTGCTCGACGACGACGAGGGCCTCGCGTCCGGCCTGATCGACCGCGCCGGCGGCAATTCCCGTGAGGTGCGTCGGGCCAACGACGCGGCGCTGAAGCGCGTGCCCAAGGTCGAGGGCGGCAGCGGCGGCCTCTATATGGCGCCGGCGACCGCGCGGGCGTTCCAGACCGCCGAGGACGCCGCCAAGAAGGCCGGCGACAGCTACGTCACGGTCGAGCGGCTGCTCCTTGCGCTCACGCTGGAGAAGGATACCGAGGCCGGCAAGGCGCTGGCCCAGGGCGGCGTCACGCCGCAGAACCTCAACGCCGCGATCGAGGCGCTGCGCCAGGGCCGCACCGCCGACACCGCGACCGCCGAGAACGCCTATGAGGCGCTGAAGCGCTATGCCCGCGACCTCACCCAGGTCGCGCGCGACGGCAAGCTCGACCCGGTGATCGGCCGCGACGACGAGATCCGCCGGACCATCCAGGTCCTGGCGCGGCGCACCAAGAACAACCCCGTGCTGATCGGCGAGCCCGGCGTCGGCAAGACCGCGATCGTCGAGGGCCTCGCGCTCCGCATCATCAACGGCGACGTGCCCGAGAGCCTGAAGGACAAGAAGCTCCTCGCCCTCGACATGGGCGCGCTGATCGCCGGCGCGAAATATCGCGGCGAGTTCGAGGAGCGCCTGAAGGGCGTGCTCCAGGAGGTCCAGTCGGCCGCGGGCGGCGTCATCCTGTTCATCGACGAGATGCACACCCTCGTCGGTGCCGGCAAGGCCGAGGGCGCGATGGACGCCTCGAACCTCCTGAAGCCGGCGCTGGCGCGCGGCGAGCTCCACTGCGTCGGCGCGACCACGCTCGACGAATACCGCAAGCATGTCGAGAAGGACGCGGCGCTGGCGCGGCGCTTCCAGCCCGTCTTCGTCAACGAGCCGACGGTCGAGGACACCATCTCGATCCTCCGCGGCCTCAAGGAGAAGTATGAGCTGCACCACGGCGTCCGCATCGCCGACAGCGCGCTCGTCGCCGCCGCGACGCTCTCGAACCGCTACATCACCGACCGCTTCCTGCCCGACAAGGCCATCGACCTTGTCGACGAAGCGTCGGCGCGCGTTCGCATGCAGGTCGATTCCAAGCCGGAGGCGCTCGACGAGATCGACCGCCGCCTCATCCAGCTCAAGATCGAGCGCGAGGCGCTGAAGAAGGAGAGCGACTCCGCCTCCAAGGACCGGCTGAAGACGCTGGAGAAGGAGCTGTCCGACCTCGAGGAGAAATCGGCGGCGCTGACCCAGACCTGGCAGGCCGAGAAGGACCGCCTCGGCAGCGCGCAGAAGCTGAAGGAGCGCCTCGACCAGGCGCGGATCGAGCTGGAGCAGGCCCAGCGCCGCGGCGACCTCGCCAAGGCGGGCGAGCTCGCCTACGGCGTCATCCCGGGCCTCGAGCGCGAGGTCGCGGCGCTCGACAAGGACGAGGGCAAGGACGTCGTCCAGGAGGTCGTGACCGCGGACTCGATCGCCCAGGTGGTGTCGCGCTGGACCGGCGTGCCGGTCGACCGGATGCTCGAGGGTGAGCGCGCCAAGCTGCTCCGCATGGAGGAGGAGCTGGCCAAGCGCGTCGTCGGCCAGAGCGAGGCGGTGCAGGCGGTCTCGACCGCGGTGCGCCGCGCCCGCGCCGGCTTGCAGGATCCGAACCGGCCGATCGGCTCGTTCCTATTCCTCGGCCCGACCGGCGTCGGCAAGACCGAGCTGACAAAGGCGCTGGCCTCGTTCCTGTTCGACGACGAGACCGCGATGGTCCGCATGGACATGTCGGAATACATGGAGAAGCACTCCGTGGCCCGGCTGATCGGCGCGCCGCCCGGCTATGTCGGCTACGAGGAGGGCGGGGCGCTGACCGAGGCGGTGCGCCGGCGGCCCTATCAGGTCGTCCTGTTCGACGAGATCGAGAAGGCGCACCCGGACGTCTTCAACGTGCTGCTCCAGGTGCTCGACGACGGCCGCCTGACCGACGGCCAGGGCCGCACCGTCGACTTCCGCAACACGCTGATCGTCATGACCTCGAACCTCGGCGCGGAGTACCTGGTGTCGCAGCCCGAGGGCGAGGACACCGACGCCGTGCGCGACCAAGTGATGGCGGTGGTGCGCGCCTCGTTCCGGCCGGAGTTCCTGAACCGGATCGACGAGATCCTGCTGTTCCACCGCCTGCGCCGCCAGGAGATGGGCGCGATCGTCGACATCCAGCTCGGCCGGCTGCAGAAGCTGCTCGCCGACCGCAAGATCACGCTGAAGCTCGACAGCGCCGCCCGCGGCTGGCTCGCCGAGAAGGGCTACGACCCCGCCTACGGGGCGCGCCCCTTGAAACGGGTCATCCAGAAGGCAGTCCAGGATCCGCTCGCCGAGGCCATCCTCGCCGGCGACATCCACGACGGCGAGACGGTCAAGATCTCGGCGGGCCCGGAGGGGCTCCGCATCGGCGGCCGCAGCGTCAGCGCTGCGGCATAGCCGTCCACCGAACGGATGGGCCGCGGTCCTCCCGAGGCCCATCCGTTAATCTATTGCGTGTATAGCCACCTGTCCTGGTAGCGACTTTCCGCCGCCTTGCATCGATGCGGGCCCTCGCCACATACGCTCCCTACGGATCCGCTCGGTCGGTTAGGCGTTGAGAAATCATGGACAGCCGCGGCAACACGATCTTCAAGTGGGAATATCTCACTGCCCTCGCGCTGGTGATCGTGCTCGGCGCCGCCAAGCTGGCCGGGGCGCTCGACTGGTCGTGGCTCTGGGTGCTGGCGCCGCTGTGGGGTGCCGCGGCCCTTGCCCTGGTGGTGAGCGCCGGCGCCGCCGCACTGTGCCGTTTCGCCACGGCGCCGATCGTCGCCGGGCCGCCCCTGAAGGGGATGCGCTGGCGTCGCCGCCGGCTGAACGCCATTCGTCGCCGTCGACTGATTGCACGCTGAAGCGCGGGTCTGCGCGTTTTCGCGCGGGTCTGCCCGGGGGCTGGCTTCGCCTTGCCATGAAACCGCGCGCCGCCGTGGGAGGTTGGTCCTGCGGGAAACGGCAGGAGCGACGCGGATGACAATGCGCAAGATCCTAGGCGGCCTTCTGGGCGTGGCTGCGCTCGGCACCGTGGCCGCTGCCGCCACCGCAACACCGGCGGCGGCGCAGTGGTACCACCACCATTACTACCGTCCCTACTACTATCACCACTATTACCACCCCTATTACCGTCCCTATTACTACGGGCCGCGGGTGGTGATCGGGGCGCCCTATTACCATCGCTGCTGGCGCGCCTGGCGCACCGTGCGGGTCGGCTACCATTGGGAGCGCCGGCTGGTCCGGGTCTGCCGCTGACCCCGTAATGAAAAGGGCGGCCGGTGCGAAACCGGCCGCCCTTGAGAGCCGCAGTCGCTGCGGCGTGGACCGATGGCGTCAGTCGACCTGGTTGAGCCAGCCGGCGGAGCCGCTCCGCAGCGGATGCACGGCGATGCCGCCGCGGAAGGCCGCCGGAGCCTGCTCGTACTCGTTCACGCGGAGCTGATAGCCGTCCGGGTTGTAGCCCTCGAGGCCGTACGGGGTCTCCACCTGCAGCGAGCTGTAGGCCGACTGCGGGACGGTGTTGGCCAGCGGTGACGCTTCGGCCTGCACCGCGCCGGCGGCGAGCGCCAGCGCGCCGCCCAGAAGAAGTCCGTGGATCATACGCATCGTAAATCTCTCACTCTCGATTGACGGCCACATCGCGGGCCGGGCTTCCTCCGGTTGATCCTCCCGTCGCCCGTTGGCTTGCCGCGGTGGCTGGCTGCATATATTCGCCCTCCCGCGCCGCACCATGGCGTCTGGTGCAATGCCGCATCCCGCTCAGCGGGGTTCCGAATCCACAATCGGGTCATAGTCGTTCATCGGTTTGCGCCGGACTCGCGGCCCTGTTAGGTCGGCGACGCGAATCCGGCCTGACGGCAGCGGTGGGACCGCGGCGTCCAGCTTTGGGGGCAGCGTGCCAGGAGACGGCAATTCCTTGGGCCCGGCGGCAGACGCCGGCGGCGTCGCGGCGCGCTACGCCGCGCTCGCCGGCGCCGGCGCGATCGAGGCGGACCCGGCCCAGGAAGCGGTGGTGCGGCGGCTCGACGCATTGGTCGCGGCGCTGGCGAGCGCGGCGCCTCACGCACCCGTGACCTCGGCTCTCGGCCGCCTCTTCTTCCGCACCCGGCCGGAGGCGCCGAAAGGCGTCTACATCTTCGGCCCGGTCGGCCGCGGCAAGACGATGCTGCTCGACCTCCTGTTCGCCGCAGTTGCCGGCGACGACAAGCGCCGCGTCCATTTCCATGCCTTCATGGCCGACGTGCACGGCCGCATCCATCGCCACCGCGAGGCCCTGAAGGCCGGCACCACCGACGAGGCCGATCCGATTCCCCCGATCGCGGCGGCGCTCGCCGCCGAGGCGCGCTTCCTCGCGCTCGACGAGCTCCAGGTCGTCGACATCGCCGACGCGATGATCCTCGGCCGGCTGTTCGAGCAGCTCTTCGCCCATGGCGTCGTGGTCGCGGCGACCTCCAACCAGTCGCCGCAGGAGCTCTACCGCGGCGGCCTCAACCGCGCGCTGTTCGAGCCGTTCATCACGATGATCGAGGAGCGGCTCGACGTCATCGAGCTTCGCGCCCGGACCGATTTCCGCCTGGAGAAGCTGGCCGGGCTCGCGAGCTGGTACGTCCCACCCGGTCCGCAGGCGGCGGCTGCGCTCGACACCGCCTTCCGCCGCCTCACCGGGGAAGCCGGCCATCCCGACGCGGTCGAGGTGCTCGGCCGGC
This sequence comes from Hyphomicrobiales bacterium, assembly GCA_035547055.1. Classification (GTDB taxonomy): domain Bacteria; phylum Pseudomonadota; class Alphaproteobacteria; order Rhizobiales; family Methylopilaceae; genus DASZVN01. Next base: position 19,134 of record DASZVN010000195.1, on the reverse strand, counting down.
GCGTCGTCGTGCCGTGCGCCGCCGACGGCGTCGCCCGTTTCTCCTTCGCCGCGCTGTGCGAAGCGCCGCTCGGCCCGGCCGACTACCTGGCGCTGGCCGAGCGCTATCACACGCTCCTGATCGACGGCGTGCCGGTGCTGCCGCCCGAGCAGCGCAACGTCCGCCGCCGCTTCATCGTCCTGATCGACACGCTCTACGACCACCGGGTGAAGCTGATCGCCTCCGCCGCGGCCGAGCCCGAGGATTTGTTTCCCGGCGGCGGCGAGCATGCCGACGAGTTCGCGCGCACCGCCTCACGCCTGATCGAGATGCGCTCGGAAGGATGGCGCGCGCTGCCCCACGGCCGCGGCGCCGCCCCCACGGGCGCCTCGGTCGAAGGCCTGGCCGAGACCTAGTCCGGGAACGGGCCCCTTCGGCTCGCTGCGCTCGCCACCTCCCCCGTTCACGGGGGAGGATCGTCTGCGGCCCGGCGCCTGATCCTCCCCCGCATGAGCGGGGGAGGGGACCATGCAAAGCATGGTGGAGGGGGTGCCACGCTCCAACATCGCCGATCTCTCGCCGCCCGCGACGGAGGTGTATAGGATGCGCCCGCTCAGCCGGGAGAGAACGCCGATGTCGCTTGCCGAACGTACCCTCCAGACCAACGACTACGACCGCTTCAGCATGCGGCGCTTCCTGGAGCAGGCGGAGGCCGCGGGCGAGCTCGTGATCGTCGACCGCCCGGTCGAGCTGAGCGAGGTCGCGAAGATCCTCTACGAGACGCCGAAGGCGGTGTGGTTCAAGGCCGCCGGCCCGGAGAAGCAGGAGCTGGTCGGCAACGTCGCCGGCACCCGGGCGCTGATCGCGCTGGCCTTCGGGGTCGAGCCGATCCAGCTTGGCCTGGAGGTGCTGCGCCGGCTCGACAACAAGCCGGAGATCATCGAGGTCGCGCAGGGCGACGCCCCGGTCCAGGAGGTCGTGCTGCTGGGCGACGACGCCGACCTCACGGCGCTCCCGGTCCATCTCCAGCACGGCTTCGACGGCGGCCCCTACATCTCCGCCTCGATGGACATCGCCAAGAACCCGGCGACCGGCTTCTACAATTCCGGCATGCGCCGCCTGATGCTGCGCGGCCGCCGCGAGGCCGGCGTCGACCTCCAGGCGCCGAGCGACCTTCGCGAGATCTACAAGGCGACCGTGGCGCGGGGCGAGAAGCTGCCGGTCTCCTTCGTCATCGGGTCGAGCCCGATCGACCACGTCTCCTCGGTGCTGCGCTTCCCGCGCGACGAGCTCGGCATGGTCTCCTCGCTCCGCGAGGCGCCGCTCGCCGTGGTCAAGTGCGTGACCAACGACCTCATGGTCCCGGCCGACGCCGAGATGATCCTGGAGGGCTATTTCGACGCCGCCGGCTATGTCGAGGCGGAGGGACCGTATGGCGAGTTCCTCGGCCATTACGGCCCGGTCAAGATCAACCCGATCTTCCGCCTGACCGCGATCACCAGGCGCCGCGACGCCATCTTCCAGACCTCGACCATCAGCGGCCACCATCTCGAGCGCACCGACACCTCGCAGCTCAATGCGGTGCGCACCGAGGCGATGGTGTGGTCGACGCTGAGGACGGTGGCGCGCGACCCGGTCGCGATCCACATGACCGCCTCCTCCGGCGGCGGCATGAACCTCCGCATCGCGCTGCGGCAGAGCGCGCCGGGCGAGGCGCGCAACGTCATCGCCGCGATGTTCGGCTGCCCGGCCGGGGTGAAGCATGTCTTCGTCGTCGACCCCGACGTCGACGTGACCTCGGACTCGCAGATGGACTGGGCGCTCGCGACCCGCTTCCAGGCCGACCGCGACCTCGTGGTCCAGGGCGGCTTCCGCTGGACCTTCATGGACCCCTCGGTCCAGGGCGCGACGATCGGCTCCAAGGCCGGCTTCGACTGCACCAAGCCGTTCGGCTCGGGCAATTCGCTGGAGAGCCGGATCCCCGAGGTGCCGAAATGGCAGGGCAAGCGCTTCGCCTCGCTCGCGGCCGCGCTCGACGACGGGCCGAAGTTCTTCGAGGAGCTGATGGTCGCGGTCGGCAGCCATGACGGCCGCGAGGTCGTCCGCGAGCTGGAAGCCCAGCGCCAAGCCGGCCGCCTCGCCCGCGACAAGGACGGCCGCTGGATGCGGCCCAATAAGTAGGGCGGGCAAGCGCAGCTTGCCCAGGGCAACGTCCGACGTGGGCATCGGTGCTGCCGATGCCCATCCGACGATGCGACGGCCCCTTCCCCCACCGGCGGCGGGGATGGCATAAGCCTTCTCAGACCAGGGAGGGCCGGCGGCCGATGAACAAGATCTATCCCGACGCCAGGTCGGCGCTCGAGGGGGTGCTCCGCGACGGCATCACCATCATGTCGGGCGGCTTCGGCCTGTCGGGCAACCCCGAGAACCTGATCTCGGCGATCAAGGAATCGGGCGTCAAGGACCTGACCGTCGTCTCCAACAATTGCGGCGCCGACGGCTTCGGCCTGTGGATGCTGCTGAACGCCGGCCAGATCCGGAAGATGATCTCGTCCTATGTCGGCGAGAACAAGCTGTTCGCCGAGCTCTACCTGTCCGGCAAGCTTGAGCTCGAGCTCAACCCGCAGGGCACGCTGGCCGAGCGCATTCGCGCCGGCGGCGCCGGCATCCCCGCCTTCTTCACCCGGACCGGCTACGGCACCGTCGTCGCCGAGGGCAAGGAGGTCCGCGAGTTCGACGGCGAGCATTACGTGATGGAGCGCGGGCTCCGCGCCGACCTCGCCATCGTCAAGGCGTGGAAGGCCGACCCCGAGGGCAACCTGATCTACCGGATGACGGCGCGGAACTTCAATCCGGTGATGGCGACCGCGGCCGACGTGACCATCGCCGAGGTCGAGGAGATCGTCGAGCCGGGCGCGCTCGACCCCAACTGCATCCACACTCCCGGCATCTATGTCGACCGCATCGTCAAGGGCGCGGTCTACGAGAAGAAGATCGAGCAGCGCACCGTGCGGAAGCGCGAGACGGCATCGGCCGGGTGAGGGAGAGAGAAGCGATGGCCTGGACCCGCGAAGAGATGGCGGCGCGCGCCGCCAAGGAGCTGAAGGACGGCTTCTACGTCAATCTCGGCATCGGCATCCCGACGCTGGTGTCGAACTTCATCCCGCCGGGCGTGCACGTCGTCCTGCAGAGCGAGAACGGCATGCTCGGCATCGGCCCGTTCCCCTACGAGGGCGACGAGGACCCCGACCTCATCAACGCCGGCAAGCAGACCGTGACCGCGCTGCCGACGACGAGCTATTTCTCCTCGGCCGACAGCTTCGCGATGATCCGCGGCGGCCATATCGACCTCGCGCTCCTCGGCGCGATGCAGGTCGCCGAGAACGGCGACCTCGCCAACTGGACCATCCCCGGCAAGATGCTGAAGGGCATGGGCGGCGCGATGGATCTCGTCGCCGGCGTCAAGAGGGTCGTGGTGCTGATGGAGCACAGCGCCAAGGGCGAGCCCAAGCTGCTCGAGCGCTGCACCCTGCCGCTGACCGGCGCGCGGGTGGTCGACATGGTGATCACCGATCTTGGGGTCTTCACCATCGACAAGAAGGGCGACGCCGGCATGGCCCTGATCGAGATGGCGCCCGGCGTCACCGCGGCCGAAATTCGCGAACAGACCGGCGCCCGCTATCGCGAAGCCCTCGCCACCGAAGCGGCGTAGCCGCAACGCAGCGGCCGGAAGCCGGGGTCACTCCGCCGGCCGCACGGCCTCGCGCTCGGCGCTCGCTGCCGCGCGGCGCCTCGTGGCCACCGCCACGACCGCGACGAGCGCCGCCGCCCCGCCGGCGACCATCGCCCAGGCGAAGCCGCCGGCCAGCGCCTCTGCCACGAGCGGCCGCAGCGCGAGGCCGGCCGGAAGCGCTGCCGGAAGCGCGTCGCGGGTGATCGCGGCGTGGGCCACCGCGTCCGCATGCGCGACGCCGAAGCCGTCGAGCCGGAGAGCGAGGAGGGTCGTCGCGCGGGTGATGAGAATGGTGCCGAGGAGTGCGATGCCCGTGGCGGTGCCGACCTGCCGGGCGGCGTTGACGAGGCCCGACGCCACGCCCGAGCGCTCGCGCGCCACCGCGCCCATCGCCGCGGCGCTGGTCGCCGGGATGGCGAGCCCCATGCCGACGCCGAATCCGACGAACAGCGTCGCCAGGGTCGGATAGGCGACGCCGGCCGGGACGAAGGCGGTCGCGAGGGCCGAGACGGCGAGGACCAGATATCCGGCGACCATCACCGGCCGCTCGCCGAAGCGGGCGGCGAGGCGGCCGGACGCCGCCGCGACGATGGCCTCGGCGAGGAACTCCGGCATCATGCGGAGTCCGGCCTCGATCGGCGGCAGGCCCTGGATGAACTGGAGGAGCAGCGAGAACAGGAAGACGGTGCTGAAGGCGGTGAAGCCCAGCACGAACGAGGCGAGGTTGATCGCGGCGAAGCCGGGCCCGCGGAACAGCGCGAGCGGCACCATCGGACGGGCCGCGCGGCGTTCCGCCGCGACGAACGCGCCGAGGCCGAGCACCGCGACGGCGAAGGCGGCGATCGTCCCGCGCGCGGTCCACCCGTTGTCGCCGGCCGCGATGAAGCCGTAGGTCAGGGCGCCGAGCCAGATCACGCTCAGCGTCTGTCCGGCCGGGTCGAACGCGGCATGGGCCGGGTCGGCGCTCTCCGGAATGCCGCGCCATCCGAGCACGAGCGTCAGCGCGCCGAGCGGCAGGTTGATCAGGAAGATGCTCTGCCACCCGGCGGTGTCGACGAGGACGCCGCCGAGCACCGGGCCGACCACGAGCGCCAGCGGGGCGAAGGCCGCCCACAGCCCGATCATCCGCGCGCGCCGGCCGGGCTCGTGAAAGCCCTGCGCGATGATCGACAGCGCGCCCGGCATGACCAGGGCGCCGGCAAGGCCCTGGATCACCCGGCCGACGATCAGCACCGCGAGGGTCGGCGCGAGCGCGCAGACGGCGGAGCCGACCATGAACAGCGCGATCCCGGCGAGCCAGGTGCGCTTGCGGCCGTAGCGGTCGCCGAGCGCGCCGGCCGACAGCATGAAGGCCGACAGGCACAGCACATAGGCGTCGAGCACCCATTGCAGCCCGGCAATGCCGGTGTGGAGGTCGGCCTGAAGCGCCGGCAGGGCGAGATTGACGACGCTGATGTCGAGCAGCACGACGAAGCTGCCGAGGCACACGGCGGCGAGAAGGGCGAAGCTGCGGTCGGTCATGGTCCTGTTCCGGTGATGGGCGGCGGCGCCGGCCGTAGCCCCGTGCGGATTGCCGCAGCAACCGCAACTGCGAGTGATTTGCAGTTGCTATCATGATGACTGATAGTCAGTCAATATCCGGGACGCTTTACCGGCGCCTCGTTTCTCGTCTATCGAGCCGGAATGAGCTGGTCGGACCGATGGCAATGAGCGCGGGCGCCCGCCGGCGGCCCCGCCTCGCCGCGGCGGCCAGGCCGAGGACCAAGCCGCCGGAGGTGCGCCGTGGCGATCTTCTGGCGGCGGCGACGCGCCTGTTCCTCGACAAGGGCGTCGACCCGACCACGATCGACGACATCGTCGCCGCCGCCGGCGTCGCCAAGGGCACGTTCTATCTCTATTTTTCGTCGAAGGACGATCTCGTCGCGGCGCTTCGCGCACGCTTCCAGGACCGCCTGGTCGCGCACATCGCCGAGGGCATCGCCGCCCGTCCCGCGGACGACTGGCAGGGCAAGCTCCGGGCCTGGGTAGAGCGCGCCGTCGGCGGCTATCTCGACGACTACGCGCTGCACGACATCGTCTTCCACGATTCGCGCCCGACCCACCGGCACCAGAAGGCCCACAACGCCGCGGTCGCGCAGATCGAGACGCTGCTCGGCGAGGGCGCGGCGGCGAAGGCATGGCGGGTCGCCGATCCGCGGATGGCCGCGATCTTCCTGTTTCATGGCCTGCACGGCGTCGTCGACGGCATCATCGACGCGGCGGAAGACGGCGCCGCGTCCCGGCGGGCCGCCGTGAAGGCGCTCACCCGCCTCGTCGCCGGGGTCGTCGCCGCCGCCGGTTGAGCGCCCCGCGCCGCGGCGGTGGTTAGCGAGGCCTTAACCAGCGCTCCGCCAAGCTCCCGCCGGCCCGCGGAAGGGGAAGCCGGGGCCGGAGGAGGCGCGGTGCAGGCGCTTGGACAATTTCGCGGCGGGGTGCGGGTCAACCGCGCCGTCGGCGGCTCGCTCGCCGCGCCGGTGGCGGCGCTCCTGGAGAAGGCGGTCGGCGGCGCGCTGATCGGCCTCAGCGGTGCCGCGGCGCTGTCGCTCGCGACCTGGTCGGCGCAGGACCCGTCGATCGACAACGCCATCGTCGGGCCGGTCCACAACGCGCTCGGCTCGAGCGGCGCCATCGCCGCCGACCTCATGGTGCAGATCCTCGGCCTCGGCGCGATCGGCTTCCTCCTGCCGCCTGCGATCTGGGGCTGGCGCCTGCTGCGCCGCCGCCCGATCGACCGCGAGAAGCTCCGGCTCGGCGCCTGGCTTCTCGGCGCGCTGTTCGCCGCCGGCTTCGCGTCCTGCTTCGGCCGGGTCGGCACCTGGCCGCTGCCGGGCGGGCTCGGCGGCATCCTCGGCGACGGCATCCTGGCGCTGCCGCATGCGGTGCTCGCGCATTTCTTCGGCTGGGCCAACGCCATCCTCGCGCTCGTCTTCGGCGGCCTCGCCGCGGGCAGCATCGCGGCGGCCGCCGGCGCCGGCTTCCATCGCGAGGTGGCCGACGCCGACGCCGACGAGGGCGACGATCTCGTCGACGGCCCGGCCGACGCCGAGGAGGCCGCGGGCTTCCAGCCGCTCGGCCTCGTCGTCCACTGGTGGCTCGCGATCAGCTCGACGGTGGCGCGCTGGCGCCGCGTCTACGACCAGCCCGATGGCGAGGGCAGCCGGCCCGGCATCCGCGACATCATCGCCCGCCTGTCGGCGAGCGAGGACGAGGACGATTTCGTACCGGCCGACCGGCGCCGCCGCGAGCCGGCGCTGGCCGCGGCCGACGATCCCGGCGACGAGGACGGCGCGCCCGAGGTCCGTCCTGCGGCGCGGCCCGGCGCCGCCGCGGCGCCCAGCCGCATCGCCAAGGCCGCACCGGCGCCGAAGGTCGGCCGCCGCGCCCAGCGCGAGGCCCAGCCCTCGCTTCTGCCGGAGGAGGCCGAGCCCTACGAGCTGCCGCCGCTGGCGCTGCTGTCGGCGCCGCAGCGCAAGTCCGGCGCCCAGGTCAGCCCCGAGGCGCTGGAGCAGAACGCCCGCCTGCTCGAGAGCGTGCTCGAGGATTTCGGCGTCCGCGGCCAGATCATCAACGTGCGCCCCGGCCCGGTGGTGACGCTCTACGAGCTGGAGCCGGCGCCCGGCATCAAGTCGTCCCGCGTCATCGGCCTCGCCGACGACATCGCCCGTTCGATGAGCGCGATCTCGGCCCGCGTCGCCGTGGTGCCGGGCCGCAACGCCATCGGCATCGAGCTGCCCAACCAGAAGCGCGAGACCGTCTATCTCCGCGAGCTCCTCGCCAGCCAGGACTTCGAGGCGACCAAGTTCCGCCTCGCCCTCTGCCTCGGCAAGACCATCGGCGGCGAGCCGGTGATCGCCGAGCTCGCCCGCATGCCCCACCTGCTCGTCGCCGGCACCACCGGCTCGGGCAAGTCGGTCGCGATCAACACCATGATCCTGTCGCTCATCTACCGGCTGAAGCCGGAGGAGTGCCGCCTCATCATGGTCGATCCCAAGATGCTGGAGCTGTCGGTCTATGACGGCATCCCGCATCTCCTGACGCCGGTCGTCACCGATCCGAAGAAGGCGGTGGTGGCGCTGAAATGGGCGGTGCGCGAGATGGAGGAGCGCTACCGCAACATGTCGAAGCTCGGCGTGAGGAACATCGACGGCTTCAACGTGCGGCTGGCGCAGGCCCGGGCCAAGGGCGAGGTGCTCTACCGCACCGTGCAGACCGGCTTCGACCGCGAGACCGGCGAGGCGGTCTACGAGCGCGAGGAGATGGACCTCGCGCCGCTGCCCTACATCGTCGTCATCGTCGACGAGATGGCCGACCTGATGATGGTCGCCGGCAAGGACATCGAGGGCGCGATCCAGCGCCTCGCCCAGATGGCGCGCGCCGCCGGCATCCACCTCATCATGGCGACGCAGCGGCCCTCGGTCGACGTCATCACCGGCACCATCAAGGCCAATTTCCCGACCCGCATCTCGTTCCAGGTCACGAGCAAGATCGACAGCCGCACCATCCTCGGCGAGCAGGGCGCCGAGCAGCTCCTTGGCCAGGGCGACATGCTCTACATGGCCGGCGGCGGCCGCATCAGCCGCGTCCACGGGCCGTTCGTCTCGGATGAGGAGGTCGAGGGCGTGGTGGCGCATCTGAAGGCGCAGGGCCTGCCCGACTATCTCGACGCCGTCACCGCCGATCCCGAAGGGGAGGGCGGCGGCGAGGGCGAGGACGGCGCGGTGTTCGACAACGGCGCCTATGCCGGCGACTCGGGTGGCGCGGGCGGCGACCTCTACTCCCAGGCGGTGCAGGTCGTGCTGCGCGACAAGAAGTGCTCGACCAGCTATATCCAGCGCCGCCTCCAGATCGGCTACAACCGTGCCGCCTCCCTGGTCGAGCGCATGGAGAAGGAGGGCCTGGTCGGCCCCGCCAACCACGCCGGCAAGCGCGAGATCCTGGTCGAGGACCAGGTCGCCGAGAATTTCTGAGGAAGTGGCTCGACGTCCCGATGCCTGTCCTGGGTCAGTCCCCGGAACCTACGTTCGTAACGCTTCGAGCCTCATCCAAATTTGGCGCAACCGCACCTCTCCGTCATGCCCGGGCTTGGCCCGGGCATCCACGAGTTTGCGGCGGCAGCCCAAGAAGGAAGTCGTCATGGCCGGGACAAGCCCGGCCATGACGAGGAGAGGCTCCGCCCTTCTCCTCAATTCCACGTCGCTCCGGCCATCTGGCGGGTCGCGGCGTTGAGGCGGTTCCAGAGGTTGATCATGCCGATCTGGATGACGAGGGCGGCCAGCGCCTTCTCGTCGTAATGGCGCGCGGCCTCGTCCCAGACTTCGTCCGGCACCGGGTCGCTCCTGTCGGCGAGGCGGGTCGCGGCCTCGGTCAGGGCCAGCGCGGCGCGCTCGGCATCGGTGAAATAGGGTGTCTCGCGCCACGCCCCGACGGCAAAGATGCGGGTGTCGCGCTCGCCGGCCTCGACCAGCTCGCGCGCATGCATGTCGACGCAGACGCTGCAGCCGTTGATCTGGCTGGCGCGCAGGTGGACGAGCTTCAGCGTGACGTCCGGCACGCCGTCGGCTTCGGCGGCCTTGCTCGCCGCGAGCAGCGCCTTCAGGGCGTCGGGCAGGACCATGACGGGGTTTTTCATGCGGGCTTGCATCGCGTTCGTTCTCCATAGAGGTCAGGGCAGTGCCGGCCGGCCGTCACATCGGCCGAACGGCATCCGTCATGCCCATGACGAAGCCGAGACGGACGATGTGACATGGACGAGCACGACACGCTGGCGCGGCAGTTCGAGGCGGAGCGCGGACGCCTCCGCGCGGTGGCCTACCGGATGCTGGGCTCGCTCGGCGAGGCCGAGGACGCGGTGCAGGAAGCCTGGATTCGGCTCGACCGCAGCGGCGGCGAGAGTGTCGCCAATCTCCGAGGCTGGCTGACCACCGTGGTGGCGCGGGTCTGCCTCGACATGCTGCGCGCGCGGAAGGCGCGGCGGGAGGAGCCGATCGGGCCCACGACGCCCGAGCCGGCCGACCCCGCCGATCCCGCCCGGGAGGCGGAACTCGCCGATTCGGTCGGCCTCGCCCTCCTCGTCGTGCTCGATTCGCTGGCGCCGGCCGAGCGCATCGCCTTCGTGCTGCACGACATGTTCGACCTGCCGTTCGAGGAGATCGCAAGGGTCGTCGGCCGCTCGCCGGTGGCGGCGCGCCAGCTCGCCAGCCGCGCCCGGCGGCGCGTCCGGGGCCAAGCGGGCGATGAAGACGCGCTTCGACACCGCCGCGCCGTCGTCGACGCCTTCCTCGTCGCAGCCAAGAACAACGACCTTGCCGGGCTCCTCGCCGTGCTCGCGCCTGATGTCGAGCTTCGCGCCGATGCGGCCGCGGTGGCGCTGGGCGGTCACCCCGAGACGCGAGGCGCGGATGCTGTCGCGGCGCAATTCGCCGGCCGCGCCGCCGCGGCGCGAGCCGGACTGGTCGACGGGGCGCTCGCGATCGTGGTCGCGCCGCGCGGGCGTCTGCTTCTGGTGCTGATCCCGACGATCGCGAATGGCCGCATCGCCGCGCTCGAGGCGATCGCCGACCGGGAGCGTCTCTGCGGCTTCGAAATTCCGATGCTGGATCCGTAGGTCAACCTATAGGGTGTGCAAGCGAAGCTTGCGCACCTGGTGCGCATCGGCAAGCCGATGCACATCCTACAAGGCACGGCGCAGCGCAGCCTCAGTGCCCGGGGAAGCCGATCAGGGCGTGGACGTCGACGCCCATGTCGGCGAGGCGGCGCGAGCCGCCGAGGTCGGGCAGGTCGATCACGAAGGCCGCGCCGATGCAGGCGCCGCCGGAGCGGCGGATCAGGGCGATCGCGGCCTCGGCGGTGCCGCCGGTCGCGACGAGGTCGTCGACCAGGAGCACGCGCTGGCCCTGGGCGATGGCGTCGGCATGGACCTCGATCGCGTCGACGCCGTATTCGAGCGCGTATTCCTGGCTCAGCGTGACGTGGGGCAGCTTGCCCTTCTTGCGGATCGGCACGAAGCCCTTGCCGAGCTCGTGCGCCACCGCGCCGCCGAGGATGAAGCCGCGCGCCTCGATGCCGGCGACGAGGTCGATCTGGGCGCCGAGGAACGGCAGCACCAGCCCGTCGACCGCCGCCCGCAGCCCCTCGGCGTGGCGGAGGAGCGTGGTGATGTCGCGGAACATGATCCCGGAGCGGGGATAGTCGGGGATGCTCCGGATCAGGTCGGCAAGCTGCGGCGCGGCGGGCGAGGCGGTCATCGAAGCCGGGCGGGCGAGGCGGAAGGGCCGCCCCTTCTCGCCCGCCCGGCGGTGGCGATCAAGGCGCTATTTCGCGGTCCAGCTTTCGGTGCCGATCGTCTTGCTGCCGGCATAGGTCCAGATGCCCTCCCAGACGCCGCTGGCGTTCGGGGCATACAGCGCGAGGCCGGTCTGGTCGTCGCCGCCGCTATAGGTCACGGCGAGGAACTTGTCGCTGCCGATCCCGGTGCCGGTATAGGAGTCGTCGCCGATCTCCCACTTGACCCGGTAGGTGTCCCCGGTCTGCGTCACCGTGACGGTGCCGCTATAGGGGGAGTCGGGCTTGCCGGGGTTGGTGCCCTTGACGCTGTAAGTGCCGACCGGCCCGGCGGCGAGAGCGAGCGCGGTCGAAGCGAGCAGGAACGCGCCGGCGGCGAGGATTCTGGTGACCATGGAAGGCCTCGGTGGACGGAATGTCCGCCCGAGCCTGAGCACGGCCGCAGGCCAAAATGAAAGCGGCCGCCCGAGGCGGCCGCTTGATTTCGTCATGTCGCGGCGCCGCGGCCACAGCCGCGGCGGCGGGCTCAGCTATGGCCGAGGTCCTCGGCCCACACCTTGTGCTTGGTGAAATAGAGCAGCGCCGCCAGCGCGATCAGGAAGATGATGGCCTCGAAGCCGATGCGCTTGCGGGCCTCCATGTGCGGCTCGGCCGCCCAGGTGAGGAAGGCGACGACGTCCTTGGCATACTGGTCGACCGTCTCCGGCGCGCCGTCGTCGTAGTGGACGAGCCCGTCGCTGAGGGGCGGCGGCATCGCGATCCAGTTGCTCGGGAAATAGGGGTTGTAGTTCAGCCCCGGCCGCGGCGCCTCCTCGCCCTTCGGCGGCTTCTGCCCGAAGCCGGTCAGGATCGAGTAGACGTAGTCCTGGCCCTGCTCGTTGTACTGCGTGAAGGGGTCGGCGAGGAACGCCGGGAAGCCCTCCTCGTAGGAGCGCGCCTTGACGATCACCGAGAGGTCGGGCGGCGCGGCGCCGAGCGCGGCCTGGGCCGCCTCGGGATTGGGGAACGGCTTCGGGAAGTGGTCCGACGGCAGGCCCGGGCGGTCGAACATCTGCCCGCTCTTGTCGGGCCCGTCGCTCACCTTGTAGGTCGCGGCCAGCGCCTTGACCTGGGCGGCGGTGAAGCCGAGCCCGCCCTCCTCGCCGAGCGAGCGGATGGCGACGCGCTCGAGCGAGTGGCAGTTGGAGCAGACGTTCTTGTAGACGGCGAAGCCGCGCTGGAGCTGCTCCTTGTTGAAGGTGCCGAACGGCCCCGAGAAGGTCCAGGATTCGTGCTTCGGCGTCAGCGCCTCCTGGGCGCTGGCCGCGGCGACGCCGAGCCCGAGGAGGAGGGTCGTGGCGCCGAGCGCGACGGCGAGACGGTGCGTCATCGTCAAGGTTGTCCTTCGTCTCGGGTCAGCACTCAGCCGCGACGCTCGGGCGCCGCGGTTGCGGTCGCCGGCACGCCGCCGCCGCCCCGCTTGGCCAGGACCGCGTCGGCGATCGACGGCGGCAGCGGCTTGGTCCGCTCGACCCAGCCGAGCAGCGGAACGATGATGAGGAAGTGGATGAAGTAGTACGCGGTGCAGATGCGGCCGGCGAGGATCCAGCCGCCCACCGGCTCCTGCGAGCCGATATAGCCGAGCGCCAGGCAGTCGAGCACGAACACCCAGAAGAACTGCTTGAACAGCGGCCGGTAGGTCGCCGAGCGCACCCGGGAGGTGTCGAGCCAGGGCAGGATGAACAGCACGAACAGCGCGCACGCCATGGCGAAGACGCCGCCGAGCTTGTTCGGGATCGAGCGCAGGATGGCGTAGAACGGCAGGAAGTACCATTCGGGCACGATGTGCGCCGGGGTCTGCAGCGGGTTGGCCGGGGTGTAGTTGTCGGCGTGGCCGAGCCAGTCCGGCATGTAGAAGATGAAATAGGCGAAGAAGATCGCGAACACCGACATGCCGAACGCGTCCTTGATGGTCGCGTAGGGCGTGAACGGCACCACGTCCTTGTTCGACTTCACGTCGATGCCGGCGGGATTGTTCTGGCCGGCGACGTGGAGCGCCCAGACATGGAGGACGACCACGCCGGCGATCATGAACGGCAGCAGATAGTGCAGTGAGAAGAAGCGGTTGAGCGTGGCGTCACCGACCGCGAACCCGCCCCACAGCCACGTCGTGATGGCATCGCCGACGATCGGGATCGCCGAGAACAGGTTGGTGATGACGGTCGCGCCCCAGAAGCTCATCTGGCCCCACGGCAGCGTGTAGCCCATGAAGCCGGTCGCCATCATCAGGAGGTAGATGATGACGCCGAGGATCCAGAGGATCTCGCGCGGCGCCTTGTAGGAGCCGTAGTACATGCCGCGGAAGATGTGGACGTAGACGGCGAAGAAGAAGAACGAGGCGCCGACCGCGTGCATGTAGCGAAGCAGCCAGCCGTAGTTCACGTCGCGCATGATGTGCTCGACGGAGTCGAAGGCCAGCGCCGCGGACGGCGTGTAGTGCATCGCGAGCACGATGCCGGTGACGATCTGCGCCGCCAGCATCAGCGTGAGGATGCCGCCGAACGTCCACCAGTAGTTCAGGTTGCGCGGCGTCGGGTAGGCGATGAAGGACGAGTGCACCAGCCCGCCGATCGGCAGCCGCGCCTCGAACCACTTCATGAAGCGGCTCTTGGGCTGATATTGCGGGAGTCCCGGAAGTCCGCTCATCGTGGGGTCACCTTGTGGGGGCGTCGCGCCCGGCGCGTCAGCCGATCTTGACCTTGGTCGGGCCGGTGAACTGGTAGGGCGGGATGTGCAGGTTCTCCGGCGCCGGCCCCTGGCGGATGCGGCCCGCCGAATCGTATTGCGAGCCGTGGCACGGGCACAGCCAGCCCTCGTAGGTGCCGCCGCGGTTCGGCACGCAGCCGAGATGGGTGCAGATGCCGATCTGGATCAGCCAGGCTTCCTTGCCGGGCGCGGTGCGGTTGGCGTCGGTCGCCGGCGAGTTCGCGGGGAGATTGGGGTTCTGCGCGTTCTGGTCGCGCAGCGTCGAGACCTCGACCGCCTTGGCGTCGGCGATCTCCTTGGCGGTGCGCTGGCGCACGAACACCGGCTTGCCGCGCCACTTGACCGTGATCTCCTGCCCGACGGCGACGCCGCCGATGTCGATCTCGATCGAGGACAGCGCCAGCGTCGAGGCGTCGGGGTTCATCTGGTCGATGAAGGGCCAGATCGTCGCCGCGGCGCCGACCAGGCCGAAGGCCCCGGTGGCGAGATAGAGGAAGTCGCGGCGCGATGGCTCGTCGGCGGTGTGGTTCAGCGTCGTCGCCACGTCGTCTCCCTCGTCCTCGGGCCGATCGTCGTAGCCGGCCGCCGGGGAGGCGGCCACGCGGCGCTCCGCGCCGGGGCGGCGATCGTGGCGCGTTGTTGCCCCGGCGCCGCCGGTTTGTCCAGTGCGACCGCTTTCGCAACGACACCTTGTCGCATCGCGGGACGAGGCGGCTCAAGCCCTTGCGGCCGCCGCGGCCACGGGGGAGAACGGCCGTCATCGCGACCCGAGCCGCCCATGCCCGACGCCACCCTTCTGCCCGCCGACATCGAGGAACGCAAGCGCCGCGCTGCGGCGGCCTTCACCGCCCTGCGCGACCGGATCGCCGCGAGCCTCGAATCGCTCGAGGACGAGGCCGCCGGCGCCCCCGGCACCGCGGGCCGCGCCGCCGGCCGCTTCGTGCGGAGCCCGTGGCAGCGCGTCGACCACGCGGGCGGGCCGGGCGGCGGCGGGGTGATGGCGATGCTCCGCGGCCGGGTGTTCGAGAAGGCCGGCGTCCACGTCTCGACCGTCCACGGCAGCTTCGCGCCCGAGTTTCGCGGCCAGATTCCCGGCGCGAGCGAGGATCCGCGCTTCTTCGCGACGGGCGTGTCGCTGATAGTCCATCCGCTGAACCCGCACGTGCCGACCGTGCACCTCAACTGTCGCTTCGTGGTCACGACGCGGGCCTGGTTCGGTGGCGGCTCGGACCTCACGCCGATGCTCGACCGCCAGCGCCGCCCCGACCATCCGGACGCGATCGTCTTCCACGATGCGATGCGGAAGGCCTGCGCGGCGGTGCCCGGCGTCGACTATCCGCGCTACCGCCAATGGTGCGACGACTATTTCTTCCTGCCCCACCGGGGCGAGGCGCGCGGCATCGGGGGCATCTTCTTCGACCACCTCGACAGCGGCGCGCTCGACGGCGGCGGGTTCGACCGCGACCTCGCCTTCGCCGCGGCGGTCGGGCAGGCGTTCCTCGACGTCTACCCGGCGATCGTGCGCCGCAATGTCGGCACGGCGTGGAGCGAGGGGGAGCGCGACGAGCAGCTCGTCCGCCGCGGCCGCTATGTCGAGTTCAACCTGCTGCACGACCGCGGCACCGTGTTCGGCCTCAAGACCGGCGGCAACGTCGCCTCGATCCTGTCCTCGCTGCCGCCGCTGGCGAAGTGGCCCTGACGTACCGGGTGGTCGCGCCGGGGCAACAGTGACAGTTGCCGAGCGTGGCTTCGAGACAACACTTCGTCGGCGTCGGCGTGCGTAAGATGCAGCCAGACTGTCCTGCCCCCGCGGATTCCCCATGCAGCAACTGGACCTGACCCGCCGCACCTTCTTTGCCGGTGCTTCCGCCCTGTCGGCGCTGGCGCTCGCCGGCTGTGTCACCTCGGCACCGCCCCCGGCCGCCGCCGTCGTGGCCGCGCCGCCGCCCAAGGGCGACGCCACCGCCGAGCTGCCGCTGCCCGAGATGGGCGCGCCGAGCCTGGCCGAGTACCAGGTGATCTACGGGCCGGTCACCGGCGAGAAGTTCCCGATCCCGCCGATCGCCTTCAACGAGATCGACCCCACCTTCCTGCGTCAGGTCGTGCGCTACGACACGGCGGAGAAGCCCGGCACCATCGTCATCGATCCCAAGCAGCACTTCCTCTACCACGTGCTCGACGGCGGCCGCGCCGCCCGCTACGGCGTCGGGGTCGGGCGCGAGGGCTTCGCCTGGAACGGCACCGCCAACATCCGCAGCAAGCAGGAATGGCCGGACTGGTATCCGCCGAGCGACATGTTCGAGCGCCAGCCCGAGCTGAAGAAGCTGATGAAGAACCTGCAGGGCGGCCTCGGCATGCCGGGCGGCCCCGGCAACCCGCTCGGCTGCCGCGCGATGTATCTGTGGCAGGGCAACAAGGACACGCTCTTCCGCATCCACGGCACGGTCGAGCCGCTGTCGATCGGCAAGAGCGTCTCGTCCGGCTGCATCCGCATGCTGAACCAGGACGTGATCGACCTCTACAGCCAGACACCGGTCGACACCAAGGTGATCGTGCTCTGAGGCGTCGCGTCCGGCTGCGGGCTTCTCCGGAGACTTTCGCCGCGGGCGGCGCGCCGTGTGCCCGCGTTCCATCGGTGCGATTTGCTTGAAATTCCGCGGCGCCTTGCGGCGGAACGACGCATCGTCGACGCGGCCGCCGCTTGGAACGTCTTCAAACAGGCAAAGAGAGCCCAAGAGCTGCAACGGATCGAGGATGGTTCTTTCTTTCAACGACTTCCGATCCTAATATAGAATTAGTCTAAATCTATATAGAGCCTTGATTTTCACATTGCGACCACATCGCCCGCCTCGCTAATGGGAATGCGTTGCAAATGCATTCGGTACGCCGGCCACGCCGGCGCACCCCGGGGGGTGCCGCATGAAGTCTCTGTCCCTGCCGCTGGCCGGCGCCGCCGCGCTGACGCTTGCCGCGTTGGCCGTTCCCGCCGCCGCGGCGCCGGTCGATCCGATGGCGCTGGTCCAGCCCATCGCGACCTACAAGATCTATGTCGGTCACCAGGTCGCGGATCTGGTCAGCCACACCCGCGCCTTCACGGCGGCGGTCAAGGCCGGCGATCTCGCCAAGGCCAAGGCGCTCTATGCGCCGGCCCGCGTCTACTACGAATCGGTCGAGCCCATCGCCGAGCTGTTCAGCGATCTCGACGGCTCGATCGACTCCCGCGCCGACGACCACGAGAAGAAAGAGGCCGACCCCGGCTTCACCGGCTTCCACCGCATCGAGTACGGCTTGTTCGCCAAGAACTCGACCGAGGGCCTGGCGCCGTTCGCCGACAAGCTGATGGCCGACGTGCTCGACCTGCAGAAGCGGATCAAGGGCCTGACGGTCCCGCCCGACAAGATGGTCGGCGGCGCCGCCGACCTCATCGAGGAAGTCGCCTCCAGCAAGATCAGCGGCGAGGAAGACCGCTACAGCCACAGCGACCTCTGGGACTTCCAGGCCAATATCGACGGCGCCAAGAAGATCGTCGACCTGCTGCGGCCGCTCACCAAGAAGGCCAATCCTGAATTGGCGGCGCGAATCGACCAGAACTTCGCGACGGTCGACAAGATCCTGGCGAAGTACCGCGCCAAGAACGGCGGCTTCGAGACCTACGACAAGCTGACGCCCGAGGATCGCAAGGCGCTTCAGGGGCCGGTGACCACGCTGGCCGAGGATCTGGCCAAGCTCAAAGGAGCGCTCGGCATCGGCTGAGCGCAGGCTGGCCCGGCGTCACGAATCGCCGGGCCGGCTTGACCGACGGGAAATGATGCCGCGTTATGTTATAACGTAGCGATTCGGCCGCCGAAGCCGCTCATGGATCGGGCTTGAGGCGCGGGAGAGAGGAATATGATCGGAGCGAAGGGGTTGGGCTTCGGGGCGGCGCTGCTGCTGCTCGCGGCGCCGCTCGGGGGGGCGGCCTGGGCGGCCGACGTGCCGAGCGCCGCCGCGGCATCGGCCAAGGGGCCGGCGCCGGAAGAGATGGATGTCGGCTGCGAGGATTCGATCGCGCCCAAGCTCGGGCGGCTCGGCGATCCCACCGGCCTCCGCCAGGCCCTCGCCAAGAAGGGCGTCTCGCTCTGCGTCACCTATACCGGCGAGGTCATGGGCAACGTGTCCGGCGGGCTTCGCCGCGGCGCGCTCTACGAGGACAAGTTCGAGTTCGACCTCGACGTCGACCTCGACAAGCTCGCCGGCTGGCCGGGCGCGAGCATCCACGTCAGCGGGCTCCAGATCGACGGCAACGGCCTCTCCGGCCACAATCTCGGCAACCTCCTGACCGTCAGCAACATCGAGGCGCCGGTCTCCTCGCGCCTGTTCGAGCTGTGGTTCCAGCAGACCTTCTTCAACGACAAGTTCGAGCTGCGCGTCGGCCAGCTCGCCGCCGACTCGACCTTTGCGGTCAGCGACTATGCCGGCTTGTTCATGAACGCGACCTTCGGCTTCCCGGCGCTCCTCGGCGCCGATCTCCCGAACGGCGGCCCGGCCTATCCGTTCGCGACGCCCGGCGTGCAGGCGACGATCAAGCCGTTCGAGAATTTCAGCCTGACCGCGGCGATCTTCAATGGCGACGCCATCGGGCCGAAGGGCAATTGCTGCGGCGTGAACTTCCGCACCCAGGACCCGCCGCTCTACATGGCCGAGGCCAAGTACAGCTACAAGCTCGGCTCCGGCGACGCCGCGCTGCCTGGCGCCGTCCATCTCGGCGGCTGGTACCACGCCGGCAATTTCGGCGACATGCGCTTCGACAACACCGGCCTGTCGCTGGCGAACCCCGCCTCGACCGGCATCCCGGCGCGGCACCAGGGCGACGGCGGCGTCTACGCCATGATCGACCAGATGATCTACAAGGTGCCGGGCACCGACGACCACGGCCTCGGCGCGTTCCTCCGCATCGCCGGCGCACCGGAGAACACCAACTTCATCGACTTCTACGTCGACGGCGGCTTCACCTACAAAGGCCTGATCCTCGGCCGCGGCGACGACACCATCGGCCTTGCCATGGCCTTCGCCAACGTCTCGGGCGCGATCTCCGGCCTCGACCGCGACACCCGCGTCTTCACGGGCGTCAACGTCCCGATCCACGACTACGAGGCGGCGGTCGAGCTGACCTACCAGTTCCAGGTCATGCCGGGATGGAGCATCCAGCCCGACTTCCAGTACATCTTCCATCCCGGCGGTCACACCGCGGGCAGGATCGCCACCCGCCCGATCCAGGACGCCGCCGTCTTCGGCCTGAGGACGGTGATCAAGTACTGAGGACGCGCAAGCGCCGCGTCTTATCCGCGACGTCACCCCCAACGCAGAGAGGCGGCCCC
>DASZVN010000194.1:0-19732 GCA_035547055.1 Hyphomicrobiales bacterium | reverse complement strand
GAGGCCGATCATTTCGCTCCGGCGGCAGCCGGTCAGCGCGATCTGACGAATGATCTCCACGGTCGTCGCGTACTTCTCATCCTTCTCAGCCGTGCGCAGCATCTCGCCCAGCGTCCGATACTCCGCTTCCGTGAGCCGGCGTGTGCGGACATTGTCCTTCGGCTTCCGCAGGCCGTGGGCAGGATTGGTGGTGATGATGCCAGCTTCGACCGCATAGGTGAGGATGCCGCCGAGGAGCCCGACGGTTCGCGTGGCCGTTCCGGCGCCGCCGCGGACGATCGCCTTGCCGCGCAGCTTCTTCGTCTTGACGGCGACTCGCGTCTTGCCGGCCATGATGTCCTTAAGGACCTTGTTGATGTCGGCCTTGGTTAGGTCCTTCACGCGGCGCGTCCCGAGGAGCGGGATGATGTGCCGCTCGATGCGGCCGGTGTCCGTCCCCACGGTTGTCGGCTTCTTGGGCCGCCCGCCCTTCCCCAAGATGAGACCTGCGTTCAGGTCGTTGACGTACAGTGTGCAGAGTTCCTTGACCGTAATGGCTTTGTGATCGAGCTGGCGTTCCTCGGCGGGATTGTCACCCTGCGCGACGCGGCCCAACTGGACCTTCGCCTCCTGCCGCGCGCTTTCCGCGGTCCAGACGCCATGCAAGCCGATGGTGTAGCGGCGCGAGCGGCCCAAGGCGCGGTATTGAAGGACGTAGCTGCGCTTGCCAGAGGCGAAGACGCGCAGGCCGAAACCTGGTAGCTCGTCATCCCAGATGACGTAGTCTGTCTCGCGGGGTTCGGCGGAGTCGACGAGCCGCTTCGTGAGCTTAGCCATGGGAGTTCTCCCTTCCAAACTCCCATTCCCGCGTAAGCACCACGTAAGCAGCCGGACGCAAGTCGGAGCGTATTCGAGGATACGTCAGGCGAGCCACAATTTCAATTTTATGAGCGATTACAGTAGTATAGCGCATCGGAGCGAAACCCGTCGAAAACCGTCGAAGGGCAGGTTAAATTGCTCCGAAGGCAGAGGTCACAGGTTCGAATCCTGTCGGGCGCGCCAAGAAGCTGGAACCGGTCAGTCGAACTCGGCTAGGCTTTTGCCGTACCACCGCCCCGGTGGCGGCGTCTTCGCGAGGAAACGGCATGGATCAGGGCGTAGGCGTCAGTCGGGTCATTGCGCGCCATGTCGTGGGGACGCGGTTCGACGCGCTGCCGGCAGAGGCGGTCGCGGCGGCCAAGGCGAGCCTTCTCGACGCGGTCGGCGTGACGCTCGCGGCGAGCTCGCTCGGCGAGGCCGCGGCCCCCTTCGCCGAGATCGCGCGGCAGGCCGAGCATCCGCGCGGCGCGACCGTCATCGGCTTCGGCTTCAAGGCGGCGCCGGCGATGGCCGCCTTCGCCAACGGTGCGATGGCCCATTCCCTCGACTACGAGGACACCTTCGACGAGGCGCTGGTCCATCCCAATGCGGCAGTGGTGCCGGCCGCGCTCGCCGTCGCGGAAACCGCGCGCGCGCCGATCGACGGCCGCGAGCTGATCGCGGCGATCGCGCTCGGCGCCGACCTGTCGTGCCGGCTCGGCCTCGCGGTCGACGGGCACGAGCGGCCGGGCACCTCCGTGCGCTTCATGGCCGGGGCCCTCGCGGCGACGGCAGCCGCCGGCCGCCTGCTCGGGCTCGACGAGAACCGCCTGATCGAGGCCTTCGCGCTGGCCCAGTTTCAGATCGCGTTCCCGTCCGAAACGATGGGCTACGCGCCCTCGCACATGCGGGCCGTGCGCGAGGCGTTCGCGGCCAAGGCCGGCGTCCTTGCAGCACAGCTCGCCGCCGGCGGCGTGCGCGCATTCGACAAGCCGTTCGAGGGCCGGCACGGCTTCTTCGGGCTCTATACCGATTCCGCCGACGGCGCCGAGCGCCTGCTCGATGGGCTCGGCCGGGATTTCCCCGCCGCACGCGTCAGCTTCAAGCCGTGGCCGTCGTGCCGGGGCACGCACGCCTTCATCGAGGCGGCGTTGTGGATGGTCGAGAGCGAAGGCGTCCGGCCCGACGCCGTCGCCGCGGCCGAGGCGGTGATCAGCCCGTTCTTCCGCGCGCTGTGCGAGCCGCCGGAGCGCAAGCGGCGGCCGGCGACCGCGATCGACGCCAAGTTCAGCGTGCCGTTCACGGTGGCGACCGCCCTCGGCAAGGGGCGCGTCGGGCTCGACTGCTTCGACACGGCGGCGATGGCGGACGGCGCGACGCTGGCGCTCGCCGACCGCATCGGCCACCGGGTCGAAACCGGTTGGAACACTGCGGAAGCGACGCGGGGCGTCCTGAACCTCACGACCCGCGACGGCCGCATGCTGTCCCGCAGCATCGAGGCGCCGCTCGGCCATCCCGACCATCCGATGTCGCCTGCGGCGATGGCGGCGAAATTCGCGGAGTGCGCGACCTACGCCCGCGTGCCGCTCGACGGCGGCCGGGCCGACCGTATCGCCGAGACCGTCGCCGGGCTCGAACGGGTCAGCGATGTCGCCAGCCTGATCGGCTGATCCACCACGGCGACAACGGCCTTGCGTCGCGCAAGGCCGTGCGGGATTGTTCACCTGTCAACCACGTTGCCGGGCGGCCCCGAAAATGGATGCGGACTATATCGTCGTGGGCGCCGGCTCGGCCGGCTGCGTAGTCGCGGCGCGCCTCAGCGAGACCGGGGCCAGCGTCACGCTGCTGGAAGCCGGCCCCAGCGACTGGCATCCCTTCATCCACATCCCGGCGGCGGTCGTGCAGCTCATGCACGGCACCCGCTTCAACTGGAACTACGCCTCGGAGCCGGAGCCCGGCATCGGCGGGCGCAGCCTGCGCTGGCCCCGCGGCAAGGTGATCGGCGGCTCGGGCTCGATCAACGGCATGAACTTCGTGCGCGGCAACCCGGCCGATTTCGACGGCTGGGCGCAGATGGGCGCGCGCGGCTGGTCCTATGACGACGTGCTGCCTCACTTCCGCTCGATCGAGCGGCGCGCCGGCGGCGAAGACGATTTTCGCGGCCGCAGCGGACCGCTCCCGGTCGAGAACTACCGCACCGTCCTGCCGCTGACCCGCCATTTCGTCGAGGCCGCGCAGCAGGCCGGCTTTCCGCTGACGCCGGACATCAACGGCAGCCGGCAGGAGGGCGTCGGCTTCTCGCAGATGAACCGCACCCGGGTCCGGCGTTCGACCGCGCGGACCTTCCTCGCCGAAGCGCGACGGCGGCCAAACCTCCGCGTCGAGACCAACGCCCACGCGACGCGGCTCCTGTTCGAGGGCAGACGCTGCGTCGGCGTCGCATTCCGCCAGAACGGACAGGACCGGACGCTGCGGGCGGGTCGCGAGGTCATCCTGTCGGGAGGCGCGGTGAACTCGCCGCAGCTCCTCCAGATCTCCGGCGTCGGCCCGGCCGAGCACCTTCGCGCCATCGGCGTCGAGGTGGTCCACGACCTGCCCGGCGTCGGCAGCAATCTCGGCGATCACTACCAGGCCAAGGTCAGCCATCGCGTCCGCGGCGCGCTGACGGTCAATGAGATGCGCCGTGGCCCGCGCCTGGCCTACGAGATCGGCCGCTGGGTGCTCGCCGGGCGCGGCGCGCTGACCTTCGGCGCGACCCAGGTCTCGGTGTTCGTGAAGAGCCGCCCCGAGCTCGCGAGCCCGGACCTCCAGCTCCTGTTCATGCCGGCGACGTTCGATCCCAAGCACCTGGGCGCGCTGGAGCGCGAGCCCGGCATGAATCTCTCGGTCTGCCCCGGCCGGCCCGACAGCCGCGGCACCGTCATGGCGGCCTCGCCGGATCCGTTCGCGAAGCCCGTGATCCGGCCGAACTACCTATCCGACCCACGCGACGGCCAGGCGATCGTCGCCGGCTTCGCCATCGCCCGCCGCATCTTCGCCTCCCCGGCGATCGCGCCCTACAGCGCGGGCGAGTTGACGCCGGGGCCGGGCGTCACCTCCGAAGCCGACCTCATGGACTACATCCGCGCGACGGGCGGCAGCGTCTACCACCCCTGCGGCACCTGCCGGATGGGCGAGGATCCACGGGCAGTGGTCGATTCGCGCCTGCGCGTGCGCGGCCTCGCCGGGCTCCGCGTGATCGACGCCTCCGTGATGCCGACGCCGACCACCGGCAACATCCAGGCGCCGGTCATCATGATCGGCGAGAAGGGCGCCGCGATGATCCGCGAGGACGCCGCGCAGGGCGTGAAGGCGGCGGCGTAGCAGGCTCCTGCCTTTCCTTCTCGGGCTCCGTAACCCCTCACCCGGATCGCGTGCTGCGCATGCGATCCGACCTCTGGGAGAGGTGAAGGAGCCCGGCGCTTACACCTCTCCCCGGCCGGGGAGAGGTCAAGTCGTCGGCGGAGCCGACGACCGGGTGAGGCGCCGTGGCGAGGGGCAGGGCCTGGGCGTCGCCACGCGAGACGCAGTTCGTCGTCTATCCCCTCAAATGGCACGCGACCCGATGCCCGGGCGCGATCTCGCGGAGCGCCGGCGTCTCGGCGCGGCAGCGCGCCTCGGCATAGGGGCAGCGGGTGTGGAAGGCGCAGCCCGACGGCGGGTTGACAGCGCTCGGGATCTCGCCCGCGAGCCGCCGGCGCGCCACCGGGCCGTCAGGGTCGAGCCGCGGCACGGCATCGAGCAAGGCCTCGGTATAGGGGTGCTGTGGGCTTGCGAACAGCGCCGCGCGCGGCGCCTCCTCGACGATCCGGCCGAGATAGAGCACCGCGACGCGGTGGCTGATCTCCTCGACCACGCCGAGGTCGTGGGCGACGAAGAGATAGGAGAGGCCCCGCGCCTCCTGTAGGTCGATCAGGAGGTTGATGACCTGGGCCTGGACCGAGACGTCGAGCGCCGACACCGGCTCGTCGCAGACCACCAGCTCGGGTCCCAGCGCAAGCGCGCGGGCGATGCCGAGGCGCTGGCGCTGGCCGCCCGAGAACTGGTGCGGATATTTCTCCATGTCCTCGCGGCGCAGGCCGACGCTGGCGAAGAGGTCGAGCGTGCGCTCGCGCCGTTCGGCGCGGCTGCCGATTCCATAGCCGACGAGGGGCTCCGCCACGATGTCGCCCGCGCTCATGCGCGGGTCGAGCGAGGAATAAGGGTCCTGAAAGACCATCTGCATGTGGCGCCGCGCCTCGCGGAGGTCGGCCGCCGAGGCATCCGTCACCTCCTTGCCGGCGACGCGGATGGTGCCGGCGCTGGGCTCGACCAGGCCGACGATGCAGCGCGCCGCGGTCGATTTGCCCGAGCCGGATTCGCCGACGAGGCCGAGCGTCTCGCCCGGCGCCAGGGTCAGCGAGATGCCGTCGAGCGCGCGAACCGTGGCGCTCGTGCCCCGGAGCGCATAGCGCTTCTCGAGGCCGCTCACCTCGAGCACGGGGGCGGCGGCGCTCATGCGCCCGCGCCCGCCACGGCGTCCGCGGCCATCGCCCGTTCGGCCTCGCCGCAGGCGACGAGATGGCCCGCCCCGATGGTGCGAAGCGGCGGCGACGCGGAGCGGCAGGCGGCGACGGCGTAGCTGCAGCGATCGGCGAAGCGGCAGCCCTCGGGCATGGCGGCGAGCGACGGCACCGTGCCGGGAATCTCGGCGAGGCGGCGCGGACGTTCGGCAGGACGGGTTCGCCGCGCGAGGCGCGGCATCGCCCGCATCAGCGCCTGCGTGTAGGGATGGGCCGGCCGCCGGAAGAGGTCGTGGGCCGTGGCCTCCTCGACCTTGCGGCCGGCGTACATGACGACGACGCGCTGGCAGGTCTCGGCGACGACGCCGAGATCGTGGGTGATGAGGATGACGCTCATCCCGAACGCGCGCTTGAGGTCGGCGATGAGGCCGAGGATCTGTGCCTGGACGGTCACGTCGAGGGCGGTGGTCGGCTCGTCGGCCACGAGGATCTTGGGCGAGCACGACAGCGCGATCGCGATCATCATGCGCTGGCGCTGGCCGCCCGACAGCTCGTGTGGATATTGCGCGAGCCGCCGCGCCGGCTCGGCGATGCCGACGAGCTCGATGAGCTCCATCGCCCGCTGGCGCGCCGCCGCACGGGACAGGCGCTGGTGGCGGACCAGGGTCTCGGTGATCTGGTGGCCGATGGTGAGGACCGGGTTCAGCGAGGTCATCGGCTCCTGGAACACCATCGCGATGTCGCGCCCGCGCACCGCCTGCATCTCGCGCTCCGGCAGCGCCAGGAGGTCGCGGCCCTGGAACAGGATGCGGCCCTCGGCGATGCGCCCGGGCGGCGATGGCACCAGGCGCAGGATCGACAGCGCGGTGACCGACTTGCCGCAGCCCGATTCGCCGACGATGCCGAGCGTCTCGCCGCCTGCGAGGGTCAGGCTCACCCCGTCGACGGCACGTACCGTCCCCGAGCGCTCGGAAAAGTCGACGGCGAGATCCTCGACGGCGAGAAGCGGCGCGGCCGGCGCTTCGCCGACGAGATGCAGGTGGCGGGCGTTGGAGGCGGTCACGGCGCGCTCCCCGCCATGCGGACCTGGCGCACGAAGCGCGGATCGAGGAAATCGCGCAGGCTGTCGCCGAGGATGTTCACCGCGAGCACGGTGATCGCGACGAACAGGCCGGGGAACAGGATCGGCCAGAACGCGGTACGCACGGTGTTGATCGAATCGGTGATGATGTTGCCCCAGCTCGGGATGCCCGGCGGGATGCCGGCGCCGAGCAGGCTGAGATAGGATTCGAGCAGGATCGCCATGGCGAAGGCGAAGGTCGCCTGGACCACGACGGGCGCCAGGATATTGGGAATGACGTGGCGCAGAAGGAGGCGCGGCAGCCGCGTTCCCGACAACACCGCCGCCTCGACGAACGGCCGCTCGCGGACCGACAGCACCATCGAACGCACCAGGCGCACCATGCGCGGCACCTCGGGCACCGAGATCGCGACGATCACCGTCGTGAGCCCGGGGTGGCTCACCGCCATCAGCGCCGCGGCGAGGAGAATGCCGGGAATCGCCATCAGCCCGTCCATCACCCGCATGATGAGCTCGTCGGCGAGACGGGCGAAGCCCGCGATGGCGCCGATCAGGAGCCCGAAGACAGTGGTCAGCACGGCGACGCCGAAGCCGACCAGGAGCGAGATGCGGCCGCCATAGAGCGTGCGGGCGAACACGTCGCGGCCGAGCCCGTCGGTGCCGAACCAGTGGTCCGCGGCCGGCGGCAGGAGCCGCGAGATCGGGTCGAGTTCCTGCGGGCTGACGTCGGTGATGAGCGGTGCCGCGATCGAAACCGCGGCGATGACGATCAGCACCGCGGCAGCGCCGATCAGCGCGCCACGGCCACGGAGTGGGGAGCGCCAGCCGACGAGGCGCGGCAGGCGCCACGGACGTCGATGGGCTGGAGGCTCGATCGCGGCGACCATCAGTAGCGGATCCTCGGATCGAGGAGCGTGTAGGCGAGATCGATCAAGAGGTTCACGACCACGTAGACGCCCCCGAACACCAGGATCAGGCCCTGGATCACGGGGTAATCGTGCTGGGTGATGGCATCGACGGTCAGACGGCCGAGGCCGGGAATCGCGAACACCGTCTCGGTCACGACCGCCCCGCCGATCAGGAGCGCGATGCCGTTGCCGATAGTGGTGACGATCGGCACCGCCGCGTTCTTCAGCGCGTGAACCGTCAGCACCGTCCGCATCTTGAGGCCCTTGGCGCGGGCGGTGCGGATGTAGTCCTGGCTCAGCACCTCGACCATCGAGGCCCGGGTGATGCGCGCGAGCAGCGCGAGGTAGACGAAGCCGAGCGTCACCGTCGGCATGATCAGGTGCGACAGGAACGGCCACAGGCCGGCGGAGAGCGGCGCGTAGCCCTGCACCGGCAGGATGTGCCAGTTGACGCCGAGCACGATCATCATCGCGTAGCCGACCAGGAACACCGGGAACGAGAAGGCGGCGACCGCGAGCGCCATGACGCTGCGGTCGATCGCGGTGCCGGCGCGCCACGCCGCGAAGATGCCGAGCGGAATCGAGAGCGCGCAGGAAAAGACGATGGTCGATACCGCGAGCGCGAGCGTCGGCCAGATCCGCTCGCCGATCAGCTTGACGACGCTGACCCCGGAGAACACCGACACCCCGAGATTGCCGTGGAGGATGTTCCAGCCCCAGCGGCCGAACTGGACCGGCAGCGGCTGGTCCAGTCCGAGCAGGGTGTGGATGTGGGCGATCTGCGCCGGCGTCGCGAAATCGCCCGCGATCAGCGCCGCGGGGTCGCCGGCGCCGAGGTGCAGCAGCATGAAGACGAAGACCCCGACGACCAGCATCACCGGGATCACGCCGAGGAGCCGCCGTGCCGCGTAGCTGACCATCGCCGGCTCCTCGCGCCCTCAGGCGGTCTTCTTGATGCTCCAGAACACCGGGGCCCCGGAGATGATGACGTCCTTGACGTTGGTCCGCACCGCGCTCGGCAGCCGGTACTGCCCGGTCGGCACGTAGGGCACCGAGACGCTGTAGGCACGCTGCTGCATCTTGATCGCAAGGCCCATGCGCTTCTTGGCGTCGACCTCCATGGCGAAGGCGGTGCGGAGCCGCTCGAGCTCCGGATCGTCGGGCCAGCCCGGCATCGCCTTGGCGCCATTGGCGCGGAAATAGGGATTGCTGAGCGGCGAGCCGCCGTCGAAGCTCTCGATATAGCCCCACTGCAGGTCCCAGATGCTCTTGTCGATGCGCCGCTGCAGGATGGTGGCGATGTCGCCTGGCATCGACTGGACCGTCGCGCCGGCCTTCTTGAGGAGCTGCGCCGTCACCAGCCCGGCGATGTTGTGCGCCGGGATGTTGGTGATCTGGAAATTGCGGATCGGCTTGCCGTCGTAGCCCGCCTCTTTCATCAGCGCCTTGGCCTTGGCAAGGTCGGGCTTGGGCGCGCCGGCGTCGCTGGCGTAGGGCAGCCCGCACATGAAATAGGCCGGGCAGACCGAGTAGAACTCGGGCTTGTTGCCGGTGATCGCGCGCAGGAAAGCTTCCTGGTCGACGAGATAGAGCAGCGCCTGCAGCATCTTCGGATTGCTGAAGGCACCGGCGGCATGGTTCGGCCGCAGATAGCCCTGCTTGCCGATTGGGTCGACATTGACGATGCGGACGTTCTTGTCCGCCTTCAGCGTGCCGACGCTGTCGTAGTCCACCCACTGAATGTAGTCGATCTCGCCGGCCTGGATGGCGGCGATGGCGCTGCTCGGATTGGGCAGCACCACCCACTCGACGCGGTCGAGATAGACCTTCTTGCCGCCGGCGAGGAAATCCGCCGCCTCGTCGCGCGGCACGTAGTGGGGATTGCGGTCGAACACGATGTGGTTGTTCGGCTGGTACATCGCCGCGTTGAAGGTGAACGGGCCGGAGCCGATCGGCCGATAGGCGGCGCCGAGGTCGTCCTTCTCCGCATCGCTCGCGCGCAGGATAAAGGGCACCACCGAGCTGCCCTTGCCGAGCGTCTCGACGATGATGCCCATCGGCTCCTTCAGCGACAGGGTGAAGCCGTCGTCGCCATCGGCCTTGAGGTCGGCGAGGTTGGCCTGGATGAGCTGGCCGATGCCGTCATGGCGCATCCAGCGCCGGATCGAGGCGACGCAGTCCTTGCCGGTGACGGGCGTCCCATCATGCCATGCGAGCTTCGGGCGCAGCTTGAAGCGATAGGTCCTGCTGTCGGAAGAGGTCTCGTATTTCTCGACCATCTGCGGGCGGACATTGCCCTTCGAGTCCATCGAGAACAGGGTATCGAACACCATGTAGGAGGCGTCGCGGGTCGGATAGCTCGCCAGCATGTGCGGATCGAAGAAGACCGGGGTGCCGCCCATCGAGCAGCGCAGCGCGCCGCCGCTTCCACCCGCTTCGGCCGCGCGGGCCGTCCGGGTGCCGAGCGCCAGCGCGGCGGCGCCACCGAGCGCCGCCTTCAATCCGTCGCGACGTGAGATCTCCATCACGGCTCCTCCCTCGTGGGCATGGCTACCGGCCAGCCGGCACGGCCACTTGGCGTGGCGTTGACAGGTAAACCATCTCGCAATCGCCGGCCGAATGCAATCGTACAGAAAACGGGCTGCCGTCAAAAAAAGAAGTTGCAAGCACCGCGGCGCTGGAGGATTGTTCACGTGTCAACCAAATCCGCCGCCGGCACGCTGCTCGACGGCGACGTGACGGCCCGAGGAGGATCGGCATGTCGGACACGATGACGGCCCAGCCCACGCTGCATCCGATCGGCGCGTCGCTCGGCACCGAGGTCAAGGGCCTCGATCTCGCGCGCGACAACGACCAGGCCACCGCCGACTGGATCAAGGCAACGCTGGCCGACAAGGCGGTGCTGGTGTTCCGCAACCAGCACATGACGGCGCAGGACATCGCCGCGCTGGGCCGCCGGCTCGGCACCATCACGCCGCACATCTTCCCGGAATATCGCCACCCCGAGGTGCCGGAGGTATCCTTCGTCACCAACCGCGACGCCGAAGGCAATATCGACCAGTTCGGCGTCACACGGGCGTCGAAATGGCACTTCGATGAATCCTACAAGGAGCACCTGCCGCGGCTGACGATGCTGCACGCGCTGCAGGTGCCGAAGGTGAAGGGCGGGACCGAGTTCGTCGACATGCGCGCCGCCCACGACGCGATGCCGCCGGCATTGCGCGAGAAGGTCGAGGGCCTGATCTCGGTGTTCCGGCCCGGCAAGGGCGGCGAGGCCCATCACCCCACCGTCTACACCCACCCGGTGACGGGCCGGCGCCTCCTCCTGATCTCGCCGCAGCACCAGGTCGGCTTCGAGGGCATGGAGAACGACGACGGCATCGCGCTGATGTACGCGATCCAGGATCACGCCACCCAGCCGCAATTCTACTATTACCATCAGTGGCAGATCGGCGACGTGGTGATGTGGGACCAGGTCGCCACCATGCACCGCAATGCGGTCGACTCCGACCCGCGCGAGCCGCGGATCTTCCTGCGCACCATCGTGCACTGAGCACGCGGGGGCGGCGCGCGATGACGGAGGAGGTGCGTGCGGTTGCAGTCGAGGCGGCATTCCGCCACTCGGCCGGCCGGCTCGGCAGCCATTTTCTCCGCGCCATCCGCGACGAGGGCCGCCTCTACGGCTGGCGCACCGGGACGCCGCCGCGGGTGATGGTGCCGCCGAAGGATCTTGGCGCGCCCGGCGAATGGGTCGCGATCGGCCCCGGGGCGCGGCTCGAAGCCTATGCACCGACCGACTGGCTGCCGGAGCCCGGTGGCGGCGATTCCTGTGTCGCGCTGGTGATGCCTGACGGCGCCGACACCGCGCTGCTCGCTCGCCTGCGACCGGCGGCCGGCGCGGGCGCGCTCGCCGCGGGCGCACGGCTTGTCGCCCATTTCGCTGCGGAGCGTACGGGCGCGATGACCGATTTCTGGTTCGAGCCGGCATGACGGCGACCGTCGCCATCGCGGGCACGGGCATGCGGGTCGGCCGGGCGATCGGGCCGATCGAGGACGCTGTGCGTGCTGCCGTTCGCGACGCGCTCGCCGGCGCCGGCATGACCTCGCCCGACGGTGTCGACATGATCGTGACCGTTGGGAGCGACATCCTGGACGGTGCGATGGTCGCGACGCGCTCGGGCATCGCCGGCGCCTATGGCCGGGAGCTGATGACGGTGCCGTCGAGCGCCGGCCACGCCTTCGCGGCGGCGGTAGCCCTGATCGAGAGCGGCCAGGCGAATCGCGTTCTCCTCGTCGGCTGGGGCGAGGGTACCAAGTTCGGCGTGCGCGACGGCCGCACCATCCAGGCCGACCCGTTCTACGCCCGCCCGCTTGGAGCGACGCCCGCGGTGCTTGCCACGTTGCAGGCCCAGCGCCTCGCCGGGCGCGCGATCGACGTGGAAGCCGCCGCCGGCTATGGCGCCGCGATGCGGGCCCGCGCGGGTCTCCCTCCCCTCTCCGGCCCCGCCGGCTGGCTCGTGCCCGGCTGGTGCGACGGCGCGGCGGCGCTGGTGCTCGCGGCCGGCAGCGCAGGCGTCGCCGTGGCCGACTTCGCCACCATTTTCCACCCCTACTGCCCCGAGCCGGACGAGCTTGATCCGGCGCGGTGGGTGGAGGAGGCGACCGGCCGCCTGCGCCGGCCCGAGGCGCTCCGCGCGCCGCTCGGTGCGATCGAGGTAGGGGCGCCGACGCCGTTCTGCGAAGCCGCCGCGGTCCGCGACCTCCTGGCCGGCCAGGGCTGGACCGTCGGCGATTCCCGCCTCAACCCGTCCGGCGGCGGCGCGGTTGCCCATTTCGGGCCGGCCACCGGCCTCGCCCGGATCGTTTCCGTCGCCGACGCGATCGGCGGCAGCGGGCACGGCGCCGCACTCGACCTCGCCGGGCCGGTCGGCCAGGCGACGACGGTGATCGTGCTCGGCGGCGCGACGGTGCTGCAATGAGCGGCGAGCGGATCGCGGCCGTGCTCGGCGTGGCTCAGGTGCCGATGCGGACCCGCCTGTCCGACGCGACCTATGCCGACCTCCTCGGCCGCGTCGCCCATGGCGCGCTGGCCGATGCCGGGGTCGACGCGAAAGACGTCGACGGCCTGATCCTGGCGATGGCGCCGACCTCGACGCTCGGTATCGACGAGCCGCAATACTGGGCGCTGGCCGGCCTGCCCGGCGCCTCGCATTTCCTCGGACGCGTGCATACGCTGGCCTCGTCCGGCCTCGTCGCCTTCCGCCTCGCCTGCGCCCATGTCGCGGCCGGGCGGGCGAAGCGGGTGCTGGTCGTCGCCGCCGACCTCGCCGACGAGGCGCCCGACCTCATCGGCGCCATCCAGACCTTCGCCAATCCCTTCGCCGAGCGCCATTACCCCGGCAGCGCCGCGACCGCCCATGCCTTCCAGATGGCGGCCTACATGGCGCGGAACGGCATCGACGAGCGCGTCATGGCGGGCGTCATCGTCAAGAACCGCGCCAACGGCGCGCTGAACGAATACGCCCAGCTCCGCCAGGCGATCACCGTGGACGAGGTGTTGTCCTCGCCGGTGCTTTCCTGGCCGATCAAGCGCGCCGACGCCTCGCCGCGCACCAGCGGCGCGGCGGCGGTTCTGGTGGGACCGCCGAGCGATGGCCAGGTCGCCGCGACCGGCTTCGGCAGCTACGCCAACCACGGCGTCTCGGGCGCGCGCATGGTGCCGGGCGTCGACGAGAGCTATCTCGACGCCTCCGACCTCGCGGCGGCGGCGAAGCGCGCCTATGCCCAGGCGGGCGTCGGCGATCCCGTCGCCGGAATCGACCTTGCCGAGGTCTATGCCTCATTCGGCATCATCGAGCTGCTCAGTATCGAAGGGCTCGGCCTCGCCGGCCAGGACTGTGCCGCGCAGATGATTGCGAATGGGGAGTTCCATCGCGATTCGCGCCTGCCGGTGAACGCCTCGGGCGGTGCCACTTGCGGCTCACCGATCAGCGCGACCGGCCTGATCCGGGTGATCGAGGCGACGCTCCAGCTTCGCGGCACCGCCGGCGCCCGGCAGGTCACGCGCACGCCGCGCCGCGCGGCGGTCTCCGCCATCGGCGGGCTGTTCCAGCTCCATGACGTGGCGGTGCTCGCGGCATGAGCGACGCCCCGACCAAGGCTCCTGCCGCCAAAGCGCCGCCGGCCGAGGACTTCGTCTTCGTCGATGCCGGCTGGTCGCTGCACCAGTCCTATCGCCGCGACCCGCTCCAGGCGCCGTTCTTCGCCGCGCTGAAGGAGAAGCGCCTCGTCGGCGTGCGCGACCCCTCGAACGGCCGCGTGCTGTTCCCGCCGCGCAGCTTCGCGGAGGAAAGCTTCACGCCGCTGTCGGAACTGGTGCCGGTCGGTCCGGGCGGCGTGATCCGCACCCTGACGCGGGTGCCGGGCCGCAAGGACGGGCCGCCGCTGATGGTGGTGTTCGTGCAGCTCGACGGTGCCGACAGCGCGGCCGCCGGCCGTCTCAAAGGACCGGCCGTCGAAATGGAAAATCCCCTGCCCTTGATCGGCGCGCGCTGCCGTGCCGTGTTCGCCGACGATCCCGCCGGCGGCTGGGGCGATTTCTGGTACCAGCTCGAAGGATGACACCGCGATGACTGAGGCGCCGCTGACGCTCGGAGCCCTCGACGGCATTCGCATCGTCGACCTGACCGACGCGAGCTGTGTCTATGCCACCAAGATCCTCGTCGATCTCGGTGGCGAGGTCATCCGGGTCGAGCCGCCGGAGGGCGATCCCATGCGCCGTCAGCCGCCTCTCGATACGGCGACCGGCGACAGCCTGTTCCACGCCTTCATGAACGTGAACAAGCGCTCGGTGACGCTCGATCTCGACACCGCGGAAGGCCGCGACCTGTTCCGCCGCCTGGTCGACAGCGCCGACGTCGTCATCGAGAGCCGCGCGCCGGGATCGCTCGACCGGCAGGGCATCGGCTACCGGGCGCTGGCCGGCGGGCACCCCGCCTTGGTGTGGACCTCCGTCACGCCGTTCGGCTCGACCGGCCCTTATGCCGAGTGGCAGGCCGACGACCTCATCATCCAGGCGATGGGCGGGCTGATGACGCTGTCCGGCCTGCCCGACCGCGAGCCGCTCCGCCTCTACGGCGAGCAGACCTGCTTCATCGCCGGCCTGCATGCCGCTTCGGGCACGCTGATGGCGTACTGGCACGCGCTCATGACCGGCGAGGGCCAGCACGTCGACGTCTCGGTCCAGGAATGCGTCGCCCATACGCTGGAGAACGCGATCCAGTACTACACCGCCGAGGACCATGTCCGCGGACGCACCCGCGGGCGCGAGGAGCCGGGCGCCGGCGTCTTCCAGTGCCTCGACGGCGAGGTCTTCCTGATGGCCGGCCTGTCGATGATCTCGTCGAGCTGGCACAACCTCGTGGCCTTGATGGTCGCCGAGGGCACGCCCGGCGCCGACGGCCTGCTCGACCCGAAATGGGTCGATCACGCATGGCGCAAGACGGTCGAGGCGCGCACCATCGCCAACGACATCGTCGCCCGCTTCACCGCGACCAAGACCAAGAACCAGGTCTACGACCTGACGCAGCAGCACCGCATCCTGTCGGCGCCGATGAACCAGGTCGGCGACCTGTTCGACAACGCCCAGCTTAAGTTCCTGAACTGGTTCCAGGACCAGGCCTGGGGCGAGCGCGTCGCCACCTGGCCCGGGCCGCCGATCCGCATGTCGGAGACGCCGCGCCGCGCGCCGGTCAGGGTTGCCAAGGCCGGCGCCGACGACGCCAAGGTGCTGGGCACGCTCGCAGCCCGCGCCGAGAAGGAGAGCGCCGCATGAATGCGCCTGGGACGAAGCGCCTGCCGATGCAGGGCATCCGTGTGCTCGACTTTTCCTGGGGCGGCGCCGGGCCGTTCGCGACCAAGGCGCTGGCCGATTTCGGCGCCGAGGTCATCAAGGTCGAGACCTCGACCCACTACGACTTTCCGCGCACGATGGCGCCTTATGCCGGCAAGACCAAGGGCATCAACCGCAGCGCCTATTTTGCCAACCGCAATTCCAGCAAGACCGGCGTCACGCTGAACCTCAAGACGCCCGAAGCGGTCGCGCTGGTGAAGAAGCTGGTGCCGAGCTGCGACCTTGCGGTCAACAACTTCCGTGCCGGCACGCTGGAGCGCGCCGGCCTCGGCTACCAGGACATGGCCGAGCTCCGCCCCGACATCATCTATGTCTCGATGCCGCTGCAGGGCACCGGCGGGCCGCAGGCCAACTATTCGGGCGTCGGCCATACGCTGAACGTGCTCGCCGGCATCTTCGGCATGACTGCGTATGACGACGGCACCGTGGTGGGACCGGGCACCAACTTCCCCGACCATTCGGTCAATCCCGGCCACGCGTTGGTCGCGATCATGGCCGCGCTGGTCCACCGCAAGCGCACCGGGCGCGGCCAGTACATCGAGGTCTCGCAGCTCGAATCGACGACCAACCTCCTCGGCCCCGACATTCTCGCCTACAGCCTGAACCGCACCAACCCGGTGCCGGAGGGCAACACCAGCCGTACCAAGGCGCCCTATGGCGTGTTCGCGTGCGCCGACGGCGAATGGCTGACGATCTCGGTGGCGGACGATCGGCAATGGAGCGGGCTGGCCGAGGTGGCCGCCGGCGAAGGTTGGGCGGGCGAGCGCCGCTTCGCGGGCCACGCCGGCCGGCTCGCGGCAAGCGCCGAGCTGAACCGCGCGGTCGCGGCCTGGACCAAGGACAAGGACGCCTTCATGCTGATGGAAGCGCTGCAGGCGGCCGGCGTGCCCGCTGGCGTCGTGCAGAACGCCCGCCACCTCGTCACGCGCGATCCGCAGATCGCCCATCGCGGCCATCTCGTCACCCTCGAGCACGCCGAGATGGGGCCGACCGTCTACAACAACGCGCCCTATCGCCTGTCGAACACGCCGAGCCGTCCGCGCCGCGCGGCGCCGCTCCTCGGCGAGCACAATGCCGAGGTGTTCAAGGGCATGCTCGGCGTCGCCGACGAGGATTTTTCGCGCATGGCCGAAGCGGGCGTCTTCAAGTGAGCCGGGCGAACGCCCTCGCTGGCGCCGCGTCGGTCGTCGGCATCGGCCATACCGACTGGCCCGAGGACTACGGCCGGGTTCGCCGCGGCGAAAAGCCGTTCGACTCCTATGGCTACGGCGCAGTCGCGCTGAAGCGCGCGCTCGACGATGCGGGTCTCAAGGCCGCCGACGTCGACGGCCTGATCGTCGGCCACATGGCCTATGAGCGCGCCGGCGAGCTCTACGGCATCAGCCCGCGCTGGGGCGGCACCGGCGGCGCCGTCGAAGCCGTCGTGCAGGCAACGATGGCGATCGCCACCGGCATGGCCGAGGTGGTGGCGCTGGTCTACGGCAACGACCAGCGCTCGGCCAAGGTGCAGTATGGCGGGCCGCAGGCGATGGGCGGCGAGTTCGCGCTCTCCTACGTCTACCACGCGCCCTGGGGCCTGACCTCGCAGGGCGCGCTCTACGCGCTGATGCAGCGCCGCTACATGGAGCTGACCGGCGCGACCTCGGCCGATCTCGGCCAGGTGGCGGTCGCCGAGCGCGCCTGGGCGGTCGGCAATCCCGCGGCGGTGATGCGGAAGGCAATCACGCTCGAGGACTATCTCGGCGCCGAGTTCATCGCCGACCCGCTGCGGCTTTACGACTACTGCATGATCAACGACGGCGGCGTTGCGCTCGTCATCGCGGAGGCCGGGCGTGCGAAGCGCATCGCGGCGGACCGCGCGGTACCGATCCGCGCCGTCGGCCGCGCCGACATGAACGAGGACGCGACCAGTCTGAAGCCGCGCCTGATCGACTTCTACCGCCCCGGCCAGAAGCTCTGCGCCGAGCAGGTCTACGCCATGGCCGGGCTCGGCCCGAAGGACATGGACGGCGTCCTGATCTACGACAGCTTCAGTTGCCACGTGCCGTTCGCGCTGGAGGGTTTCGGCTTCTGCGGCATCGGCGAGGCCGGCCGCTTCATCCGCGAGACCGGGATCGGCCCGGGCGGGAGGCTGCCGGTCAACAGCCACGGCGGCCACCTTTCGGAGAGCTACATGCAGGGCTGGGGCCATCAGCTCGAAGCGGTGCGCCGCCTCCGCGGCGAATCCGCCGGCCCGCAATACGAGCGCTGCCGCCACGTCCAGTACGTCTCCGACGTCGGCGGCAACGTCTTCTCGCTGATCTACGGCCGGGAGGGTGCGTGATGGCTGAGGGCCCCCGCCTCTATTCGCCCTACGACGAGCCGATGTGGCAGAGCGCGTCCGAAGGCGCGCTCAAGCTGCAGCGCTGCGCCGGGTGCGGCCGCTTCCGCTATCCTCCCGGCCCGTGCTGCCCGGCCTGTCTCTCGACCGAGGCGACCTGGGAGGCGGTCTCGGGGCGGGGCCGCGTGCTGTCGTGGACGACGTTCCATCGCCAGTATCTGCCGGCCTATCCGGCGCCGACGACCTGTGTCGCGGTCGAGTTGGAGGAAGGGCCGATCTTCATCGCCAATGTCGATGCGGTCGACGCCGCAGCGCTCCGGGTCGATGCCCCGGTCGAGCTGATCTATGGCACCCACCCCGACGGCTATGCCCTGCCGCGGTTCCGCCTCGCCGTCGAGGCGGCGCGATGAGCGTCGCCCGGCCGCTGGCGGAGCCGGTCGCCGTCCTCGGCGAAGGCCCGGTGTGGGACGCACGGCGCAAGCTGCTCCACTGGGTCGATTGCGACCAGAAGATCCTGTTCGCGCTCGATCCCACGACCGGCGGGGTGGCCCGGACCGAGCTGCCGCATTTCCCCGGGAGCTATGCCTTCCGCCGCGACGGCGGCCTCGTGATGGCCTATCGCAACCAGCTCGTCCTGATGGACAAGGACGGCGGCGATGTCCGTTCGGTCGAGACGCCCGGCGTCGATTTCGCGGTCGAGCGCTTCAACGACGGCGC
Source organism: Hyphomicrobiales bacterium (assembly GCA_035547055.1). Classification (GTDB taxonomy): domain Bacteria; phylum Pseudomonadota; class Alphaproteobacteria; order Rhizobiales; family Methylopilaceae; genus DASZVN01. The sequence goes on along the minus strand of DASZVN010000194.1, from coordinate 1,416 downwards.
CTGCGATCGCCGCGGCCGCTTCTGGGTCGGCACCATGGACCGCAAGCTCAAGGAGCCGGTCGGCCATCTGTTCCGCCTCGACCCGGACCTGACCTTCACGCCGATCGAGGGCGGGCTCACGGCCTCCAACGGCATCGCCTTCAGCCCTGACGACCGCACCATGTACCACACCGATACCGGCGCGGCCCGCATCTATGCCTACGACTTCGACCTCGACAGCGGCGCCGTCTCGAACCGGCGCGTCCTTGCCGAATTCACGCACGGCCGCCCCGACGGCTGCACCATCGATGCCGAGGGCCATCTCTGGGTGGCGGCGATCAACGCCGGCGAGATGGTGCGGCTCGACCCCGCCGGCCGCCGGGTCGGCGCCATCGCCCTGCCGGTCAGCCGGCCGACCAGCGCGATGTTCGGCGGGCCCGACCTGAAGACGCTCTACATCACGACCATGCGCTTCGGTCTCTCGCCCGAGGAGCAGGCGGCGCAGCCTTACGCCGGCTGCCTGTTCGCCGCCGAGGTCGAGGTCCCCGGACTGCCCGAGCCGGAATTTGCGGGGTAGGAACACGCTCTCCGTCATGCCCGGCCATGGCCGGGCATGACGAGTTTGCAGCGTAGGCAAGATACGGGAAATCGTGGATGCCGGGACACGCCCGGCATCAGGGCGTGCAGAGGTAGAGGCCATGGCAGATCGGATCGGCTTTGTCGGCACCGGACGAATGGGCGGCGGGATGGCCACCCGGCTGCTCCAGGCCGGCTTCGCCGTCACGGTCTATGACGTCGACGCCGCCGTGCTGACGCCGCTTCGAGAGGCAGGCGCACAGGTCGCGGCAAGCCCGCGCGCCGTCGCCGATGCGGCCGAGATCGTTTTCGCCTCATTGCCGTCACCCAAGGTCAGCCGCGCCGTCGCCGCCGAGATCGCCCAGGGCAAGGCAACGAAGGTCTATGTCGAGACCTCGACCATCGGCACCGACACCATGGCCGCCCTCCAAGCGGCCCTCGCCGGCACCGGTATCGCCCTGGTCGACGCGCCGGTCAGCGGCGGGCCGCCGGGCGCCTATGCCGGCACGCTCTCGACCGTCGTCGCCGGGCCGGCCGCGGCGGTCGCGCGCATCCGCCCGGCGCTGGAGAGCTTCGCCAAGCACGTCTTCGTGCTCGGCACCGAGCCCGGCCAGGCGCAGATCGCCAAGCTGATCAACAACCTCTTGTCGCTGGCCGGCCGCGTGATCGCGTTCGAGGGCCAGGCGCTCGGCATGAAGGTCGGCATCGACCCGGTGGTGCTGAACGACTTCATCAACGTCTCGACCGGCCGCAACATGGCGACGCTCGACGACTTCCCGAGCCGCCTGCTCCACATCTTCCGCAGCGGCGGCAAGACCTCGATCGGCGTCAAGGACACCGAGCTTTTCATCGCCGAGGCGG
>DASZVN010000193.1:0-6073 GCA_035547055.1 Hyphomicrobiales bacterium | reverse complement strand
GCCGCCGCGACATCGTCGCGGCGGCCTCTCTGCGTTCTCGAATTCTGACTCAGTTGTCCAGGAAGCTCCTGAGCTTCCGGCTGCGGCTCGGGTGCTTCAGCTTGCGGAGCGCCTTGGCCTCGATCTGGCGGATGCGCTCGCGCGTCACCGAGAACTGCTGGCCGACCTCCTCCAGGGTGTGGTCGGTGTTCATGCCGATGCCGAAGCGCATGCGGAGCACGCGCTCCTCGCGCGGCGTCAGCGTCGCGAGCACGCGGGTCGTGGTCTCGCGGAGGTTCGACTGGATCGCGGCGTCGATCGGCAGGATGGCGTTCTTGTCCTCGATGAAGTCGCCGAGATGCGAGTCCTCCTCGTCGCCGATCGGGGTTTCGAGGGAAATCGGCTCCTTGGCGATCTTAAGGACCTTGCGGACCTTCTCCAGCGGCATCGCCAGCTTCTCGGCCAGTTCCTCCGGCGTCGGCTCGCGGCCGATCTCGTGCAGCATCTGGCGGCTGGTGCGGACGATCTTGTTGATCGTCTCGATCATGTGCACCGGAATGCGGATGGTGCGGGCCTGGTCGGCGATCGAGCGGGTGATGGCCTGCCGGATCCACCACGTCGCGTAGGTCGAGAACTTGTAGCCGCGGCGGTACTCGAACTTGTCGACCGCCTTCATCAGCCCGATGTTGCCTTCCTGGATCAGGTCGAGGAACTGCAGGCCGCGGTTGGTGTATTTCTTGGCGATCGAGATCACCAGGCGGAGATTGGCCTCGACCATCTCCTTCTTGGCCTGGCGGGCCTCGCGCTCGCCCTTCTGCACCATCTGGACGATCTTGCGGAACTCCTGGATCTCCAGGCCGGTCTCCGCCGCGAGCGTCTGCACGTTCGAGCGGATGTGCTTGATCGTCTCCTTCTCGCCGGCGACGAACTCGCGCCAGCCGCGGGCGCCGAGATTGGCGACGCGGCGGAGCCAGTTGGGGTCGAGCTCGGCACCGTGGTGGTGCTTGAGGAAATCGGTGCGGTCGACGCCGTAGCTGTCGGCGAGCCGCATCAGGCGGCCTTCGAGCGACACCAGGCGCTTGTTGATGTCGTAGAGCTGCTCGACCAGCGCATCGATGCGGTTCTGGTTGAGCGACAGGCTCTTCACGTCGGCGACGATCTCGTCCTTGAGCTTCTTGTACTTGCGCTCCTGGGCGGGCGAGAGGCGGGCGTTCTGCAGCCGCTGCTCGACGTTCTGGTCCTGCAGGCGGCGGAGCTTCTTGTAGTTGTCGGCGATGCGGTCGAAGGTCTCGACCACCGTCGGCTTGAGCTCGGCCTCCATCGCGGCGAGCGAGGGGTTGCCCTCGTCGTCCTCGTCGAGCTCGGGCTCGGTCATGCCGGGGGCGTCGGTCTCGGGCAGCTCCTCGCCGTCGCCCGCCGTGACGCCATCGCCGGTCGGCATCGGCGCGGCCTTGGCCTCGGGGCCGGCATAGGTCGCCTCGAGGTCGATGATGTCGCGCAGCAGGATCTTGCCGTCGTTCAGCTCGTCGCGCCAGATGATGATGGCCTGGAAGGTCAGCGGGCTCTCGCAGAGGCCCGCGATCATCGCCTCGCGGCCGGCCTCGATGCGCTTGGCGATCGCGATCTCGCCCTCGCGCGAGAGCAGCTCGACCGAACCCATCTCCTTGAGATACTGGCGTACCGGGTCATCGGTGCGCTCACTGGGCTCCGAGGTGCGCTCGCGGGGGGCGGGCACCGAGGCGCGCTGCGGCTCGGCCATCTCGCCATCGCTCTCGTCCTCGTCGGCCTCCTCGGCGGCGGCGCGCTCGGCGTTGTCGTCGGCCTCCTCGGCGTCGACGACGTTGATGCCCATCTCGTTCAGCATCGCGAGCACGTCTTCGATCTGCTCGGAGGAGACCTCCTCGGAGCGCATCACCTCGTTCAGCTCGTCGTGGGTGACGTAGCCGCGCTTCTTGGCGGCCTTGATCATGCGGCGGACCGACTGGTCGGTCAGGTCGAGCAGCGGGCCGTCCGGGGTCTCCACCGCGGCGGTCTCCGGGGCTTCGTCCTTGGTCGCAGTCTTGGTCGCCATCTGTCGTCTTCTCCGCCGTCCCTCGCTGGACGGTGCCGGTGCCGCAGGCTCATCGGCGCCGGCGCTCATGGTTAACTATCGGCCGCCAGTCCCTAAGCCGCCATTAAATGCCGCCGGTCCGGCCCGCTAGCCGCCGCGTGGGGCCGACGACGGTCGTCGCCACGCGCCTCGAAGCTGGAAATGTCCGACGCCCGCGGCGCGTCAAGGATCGTCCTGTCGAGTTGGACTTGAGGCCCGGTTTCGCGCCGCCCGGAGCCTCGGCCGCCCGCAGCCCGCACTGCTTGCGCCCATATGTAACGCGATGGCAACCCGGTGCAAGGTCACGTGAACGGCCTTGCGAGCGAACTCGCGTGTTCGCCATCCCCGTGCGCAAGTCGGGCAGGCCCGACTTGCGTGGAAGAAGGTCAGGCCGCGGCCGGCTCCCAGTCGCCGCTCTGGGCGAACTGGCGCTGCAACGCCTTGGCTTCCTCGGCGAATTCGTGCTCGCGGTGCTGCACCCGCTCGTGCATCAGGTGCATTTCGGCGCGCAGCTCGACGATCCGGGTGGCGATCTCGTCGTCGTCGGTGCCGGGGCGGCCGATCTGCGCGCGCAGATAGTCGAGGTCGTCCTCCGCGGCGTAGAGGTGCAGCATCTCGACGAAATGGTCGAGGCAGCGCGCGACGAAGGCGTCGGGCGGGCTCGCCCGCACGATCGGGAAGAGCTGGCGGAGCCGCCATCCGCCCTGGTGGCCGCCGCCGCCGCGGCCGTGCACCGCCTCGAGCTGGTCGTAGAAGGCCTCGCCGAGCTTGTCGTAGATCAGCGCGACCGAGACCTCCTCGGCCTCGACCAGGAGGCGGTAGAGCGCGTTCTTGAAGGCCTCGAGCTTGGGGTCGAAGGCGATCGCCATGACCGCCTCGTGCTTGTCGTCGAGCTGGGCCGGATATTCGACCAGGAGCCCGAGCGCGATGAGCTGGATGTTGTAGCGGTGGCCGTCCTTGCGGATGCCGAGCGGGGTGCGCTGGAACGGCGCGTCCCGGCGGCGGTCGTCGTCGCCGCGCCGGCGGCCCTCCCAGAACAGGTCGGCGAGCTTGAGGCGGAAGCTCCTAAGATAGTGCTTGGCGATTGCGGCGTCGCGGATCTCGGCGGCGAGGCCCGTGAGCCGCTTCTCCAGCGCCGCCTTGCGCTCCGGCGTGTCGATGCGGGCCGCCTCGGTCTCGCGGCGCCAGACCAGGTCGAACAGCGGCACCGCGCCCTTCAGCAGCGTGACGAAGGCCTCGCGGCCGCGGGCCTGGACGAACTCGTCGGGGTCGAGGCCGTCGGGCAGGAAGGCGAAGTTGAACGAGGCGCCGGCGGCGAGGTGGGGCAGGATGCGGTCGACGGCACGATAGGCCGCCGCGATCCCGGCCTTGTCGCCGTCGAAGGCGATCACCGGCTCCGGCGCGAGGCGCCAGAGCAGCGCGATCTGCTCCTCGCCGAACGCCGTCCCCATCGAGGCGACGACGTTCTTCAGCCCGGCCTGCCACAGGCTGATGACGTCCATGTAGCCTTCGACCACGACGACGTCGCCGGAATCGTAGGCGGCCGGCCGGGCGCGGTGGAAGTTGAAGACCAGGCTGCCCTTGTGGAAGAGGCTGGTCTCGGGCGAGTTCAGGTATTTGGGCTGGACGTCGCCGAGGGCGCGGCCGCCGAAGGCGACGAGGTGGCCGCGCGCGTCGTGGATCGGGATCATCACCCGGTCGCGGAAGCGGTCATAGGTCGGGCCGCCGTCCTCCGGCTTGATGAGGAGCCCCGCCTCAACCAGCAGCGCCTCCTCGACGCCGGCGGCGAGGAGCGCGCGCTTCAGGGCGTCGCGGCTGGCCGGAGCGTAGCCCATGCGGAAGGTGGCACGGGTCTCGGGCTTGACGTTGCGCCGGTCGAGATAGGCGCGCGCCGCCGCGCCGCCGCCCGCGGCCAGCTCGGCCTCGAAGAAGCGGGCCGCACGCTCCAGCGCCTCGCCGAGGGTGGCGCGCCGCTTCGACTGCGCCGTCTCCTCGGCCGAGGCCTTGGGCAGCGGCACGCCGGCCATGCCGGCGAGCTGCTCGACCGCCTCGGGGAAGCCGAGTCCCTCGGTCTCCATCAGGAAGGTGAAGATGTCGCCGTGTCGGCCCGACGAGAAGTCGTGGTAGAAGCCCTTCTGATCGTTGACGAAGAAGGACGGCGTCCGCTCCTTGTTGAAGGGCGACAGCCCGGCCCATTCGCGGCCCTGGCGCTTCAGCTTCACCCGCCGGCCGACCACCTCCGATACCGGGAGGCGGGCACGGATCTCGTCGAGGAGGTCGGGGGAGAAGCGCATCGTGCCGGTGCCGTTCCGCGGGGCGCAGCCTTCAGTCTGCCGTGCCGCGCCCCCGTCATGGCCGGGCTCGTCCCGGCCATCCACGACTTTTTCGGGCCGCCGCCACCGGCCATTTGCCCCGGGCGCCCGCCGGGGAGCAGTGCCCCCAACATGTTCTCATTCTGTTCCAAGCGCAACGCTCCCCGCTATCCACAGCGGGGACGGGCAGGCGGCAAAGTTTTGCGGGGTGGGCATACGCAGCCCGCCCGCGACGGGGCGCCGCCCCGATTCGCCGACGTACTGCACGTGGGCATCGGCGCCGCCGATGCCCACCCTGCAAGGGTGCCTTACTCCCCGAAGACGGCGTTGATCTTGGAGCGCAGCGTCTGGGCGTTGAACGGCTTGACGATGTAGCTGTCGACGCCGGCTTTCTTGGCGGCGATGACGTTCTCGGTCTTCGACTCGGCGGTCACCATGATGAAGCGGGTGGTGGCGAGCTCGGCGCTGGCGCGGATCTCCTTCAGGAGGTCGTAGCCGGACATCGGCTCCATGTACCAGTCGGAGACGACGAGCGGGTGGTGGCGCTCGTTCAGCTTCTGCAGCGCCTCGGCGCCGTTCACCGCCTCGTCGACGTCCTCGAGCCCGATCTGCTTCAGGAGGCTGCGGATGATGTTGATCATCGAGCGGTAGTCGTCGACGACGAGAACCGGCATGTCGTGGTCGATCGGCACCTCGGAACCCTCCGCCCGGCCGGGCGATCGTTGGAAAGGCGGGCGGATCGCCCGTCAGTGCCCGGCGGACGCGTTGCGGGTGTTGATCTCGGCGTTGAGGCCGTTGAAGGCGCCGGGGCTGTCGCCCAGCACCATGACGGGTTCGCAGCGCGGCGTGCAGCTATAGCTCTCGCGCTCGAAGCCGCGCTGCACCGTGACCAGGCGCGAGTGCGAGCGGGCGACCTCGACGGTGATCTGCTCGAGCGCCTTGCCGTTGCGGTCGAGCGCCAGGATGTTGGTGGTGCCGTAACTCTTGCCGGTGATGACCATCACGTTGTTGCGCTGCACGCTGGCGTCCGCGACCATCGGGTTGCCGATGATCAGCGTCTGGGTCCCGTCCGGCACCTTGGCGAGGGTGGCGAAGTCCAGCATCACCCGGAGCGAGCTGGTGGCCGGCGCGGCCGGCTCGTCGGCGCGGCCCGGCGCCGCGGCAAGCATCACGAGCCCGGCGGCCATGCCGGCGAGGAGGAGGCGAAGACTGGCCATGGCGTTGTTGATTCCCCGCACCCGCAAACCCGGTTCATAAGACAGGGAGAGCGTGAACGAATTGCTAACCTTGGGGCCTCGCGCCGGCGGTCTGCGGGGAAGATCGCGCGCGCCCACCGTGCGAACGGAGTGGTTCGCTGAACGGGCCCGGCAGGGAACGCGCGCGGTCAGGAGGGAGAGGCGCCCGATCCTCCCCCGTCGCAGACGGGGGAGGGGGACCATGCGAAGCATGGTGGAGGGGGCGTGCGCGCTTGACGGACTTGGGAACGCGGAGACATGTCCACGCCCTCCCGGTCGCCAAGAGGGCGCCGGGTCGAAGATGCGGAGCCGTCGCCGGCCGGCTGGCCCGTCAGCGGCCGCCGGCGGCCTTCTTGCGGGCGGGAGCCTTGGCCTTCCGGGGCGCCTTGGCCGGTTCCTTCTTCGGCTTCTTGATGGTGCCGCGGGGGCTGTCGGATTCGACCGAGCGGCGAAGCGCG
>DASZVN010000192.1:0-2156 GCA_035547055.1 Hyphomicrobiales bacterium | reverse complement strand
ATCAGTTCATCCCAAAATGACCGAATCCACTATAGGGGCAATTCAGCGACGAAAAAGGGTATCCGTGGCAGGAATCAAATCGTCCAGAACATCCCAACCACGCATTCCCTCACGCCGCATCCAGCTCGTAAGCGGAATGCAGCGCCCGCACCGCGAGCTCCACATATTCCTCGGCGATCAGGACGCTGACCTTGATCTCGGAGGTGGAGATGACCTGGATATTGATGCCCTTGGCCGCCAGGGTGCGGAACATGGTCGAGGCCACGCCGGGATGGGCGCGCATGCCGATGCCGATGATGGAGACCTTGGCCACCGCCGCATCCTGGACGATGTCCTGGTACTTGATCTCATCCTTGTGGGTCTCGATCGCCGCCAGGGCCCGAGCCAGCTCGCCCCGGGTGCAGGTGAAGGTCATGTCGGTGGTGGCGCCGTCTTCCGAAATGTTCTGCACGATCATGTCGACATTGATGCCGGCATCGGCCAAGGGGCCGAAGATGGCCGCCGCGATGCCGGGGCGGTCGGGCACGCGCACCAGGGTGATCTTGGCTTCGTCGCGGCTATAGGCGATGCCGGTCACGGGCTTCTTTTCCACGATGTCTTCCTCGTCGCAAAGCAGGGTGCCGCCCACATCGGGCGTGAAGGTCGAAAGCACGCGGGTCGGCACCCGGTGCAGCATGGCGATTTCCACCGATCGAGTCTGGAGCACCTTGGCGCCCAGCGACGCCATCTCCAGCATTTCCTCATAGGCGATCTTTTCCAGCCGCCGCGCCTTGGGGACGATACGCGGGTCGGTGGTGTAGACGCCGTCGACGTCGGTGTAGATGTCGCAGCGGTCGGCGCCGACCGCGGCCGCGACCGCGACCGCGCTGGTGTCGGAGCCGCCGCGGCCGAGCGTCGAGATGCGCTCGTCCGGCCCGATGCCCTGGAAGCCGGCGATCACCGGCACCTCGCCGGCCGTCATCCGCGCCGCCAGCCGCTCGCCGTCGACCGCGCCGATCCGCGCCGCGCCGTGGGCGCCGTCGGTCCTCAGCGGAATCTGCCAGCCCATCCAGGACCTTGCGCCGATGCCGCGGTCTTGCAGCACGATCGCGAGAAGACCCGCGGTGACCTGCTCGCCCGAGGCCACCACGGCGTCGTATTCGCGGGCGTCGTGGAGCGGTGCGGCCTCGCGGCACCAGGCGACGAGCTGGTTGGTCTGCCCCGCCATGGCCGAGACGACGACCCCGACCTCGTGGCCGGCCGCGACCTCGCGCGCGACATGGGCGGCGGCGTTCTTGATGCGCTCGACGGTCGCGACCGAGGTGCCGCCGAATTTCAGGACGAGGCGAGCCATGGGGGAGCTTCAACGAGGCTGCCGCAGATGAGCGGCAGAGATTTGCCGAAGCCCGGTATAGATTGCCCGCACGTTCCGCAAGGGGCACCGTGGCGTTGGCTTCCCACCTCTCCGACATGCCCGGCCTTGGGCCGGGGATCCACGGGTTGGCGGCCCCAGCGGAACGGAAGTCGCGGATGGCCGGGACGAGCCCGGCCGTGACGCGGAGAGGCGCGAGGAAAACGAGGACATGGACGAGGACGAACCGGCGGCGGGGCAGGGCGAGGTCGATCCGGACGAGGTCGCGCGTTTTGCCGCGCTGGCCGAGGAGTGGTGGGATCCGCGCGGCCCTTACGCGCCGCTCCATAAGCTGACGCCGACCCGCGTGGCCTATGTGCGCGACCGGCTGGCGCGCCGGCACGGCCGCGACGTCCGCTCGCTCAGGTCGCTGGAGGGGCTCGCGATCCTCGACGTCGGCTGCGGCGGCGGCCTCCTGGCCGAGCCGCTGGCCCGGCTCGGCGCCGCCGTCACCGGCATCGACCCGGCGGAGGAGAGCATCGCCGTCGCCCGCGCCCACGCCGGGGAGGCCGGGCTCGCGGTCGATTTTCGCGCGACGACGGCGGGTGCGCTGGCGTCCGCCGGCGCGCGCTTCGACGCCGTGATCGCCTCGGAAGTGATCGAGCACGTGCCGGATCCCGAGGCCTTCGTCGCTACGCTGGCGACGCTGGCGCGGCCGGGCGGCCTCGTAATGATCTCGACGCTGAACCGCACGCTCCGCGCGCTCGCCCTGGCGGTGGTCGGCGCCGAGTACGTGCTGCGCTGGGTGCCGCGCGGCACCCACGCC
>DASZVN010000191.1:0-5622 GCA_035547055.1 Hyphomicrobiales bacterium | reverse complement strand
ACCGGGTCGAGCGCATGTGGTGCAGGCTCAAGGACTTCCGACGCGTCGCCACCCGCTACGACAAACTCGCCCGAAACTATCTCTCCGGCGTCTTCATCGCAGCCGCATGCGCCTACTGGCTCAATTGAGTCCAGACCCTAGAGCGCATCGTCGTTGCGAGAAGCGCAGCGACGATGCAATCCAGGAGCAACGGGCGCCGCGCTTACGGCTCCCGGATTGCTTTCGCTTCGCTCGCAATGACGGTGGCGCTCAGTCCTTCGCGCGCTCGACGTAGGCGCCGTCGGCCGTCATCACCACGATCTTGGTGCCCGGGGCGATGTGGGGCGGGACCATGGTGCGGGTGCCGTTCGACAGCACCGCCGGCTTGTAGGACGAGGAGGCGGTCTGGCCCTTCACGGTCGGTTCGGTCTCGGTGACCTCGAGCACCACCTTCTGCGGCAGCTCGATCGCGATCGGCACGCCCTGGTAGACGCTCAGCATCACCTTCATGTTTTCCTGGAGGAAGGCGGCCTGGTCGCCGACGATGTCCTTGGGCACCGCGATCTGGTCGTAGGTCGCGCTGTTCATGAAGGTGTAGCCGTCGCCGTCCTGGTAGAGATACTCGTACTCGTGGTCCTCGACGAAGGCGCGCTCGACCTGCTCGGTGGTGCGGTAGCGCTCGGAGACCTTCACGCCGTCGGCGATGCGGCGCATGTCGAGCTGGGTCACCGGCGTGCCCTTGCCGGGGTGGATGTTGTCGGCGGTTAGGATGACGTAGAGCTTGTTGTCGACCTCCACCACGTTACCCTTGCGGAGCGAGCTCGCGATAACCTTGACCATTCTGTCCTCATGGCAGGGGGCGGGCGGCGGCGCGCCCCGGCGTCCGGAATTCGGCCCGCACCTAGCCTATCCGCGCGCGAGGCGCCAGCCTCCCGCGCGGCGAAACCGCACAGGAAGCCGCACCGTGACCCGCTCGCCCTGGTGGAACCGCGACGTCCACGCCGACCGTCGGCCGGCGCTCCTCGCGCGTGCGGCGCTGCTGCGGCGACTGCGGGCGCGGTTCGAGGCGGCAGGCTTCGTCGAGGTCGAGACCGGGGCGCTGGCGGTCTCGCCGGGCAACGAGGCCCACCTCCATGCCTTCGGGACGGAGCTGGTGGGGCCGGGTGGCGAGACGGCGCCGCTCTATCTCCACACCTCGCCGGAATTCGCCCTGAAGAAGCTCCTGGCCGCGGGGGAGGGGCGGATCTTCGAGGTGGCGCGGGTCTATCGTAACCGCGAGCGCGGCGCGCTGCACCACCCGACCTTCACCCTGGTCGAATGGTATCGTGCGGGCGAGCCGACCGAAGCGCTGATGACGGACTGCACGGCCGTGCTCCGCCTCGCCGCCGAGGCCGCGGGCAGCACGATGCTCCGCTATCGCGGGCGCAGCGCTGATCCGTTCGCGAAGCCGGGGCGGCTGACGGTGGCGGAGGCCTTCGCCTGCTTTGCCGGGATCGACCTCCTCGCGACCATCGCGGCCGACGGCTCGACCGACCGCGGGGCGCTGGCAGCCGCGGCGACGGACGCCGGCGTCCGCGTGGCGGCCGACGACACTTGGGGCGACCTCTTCAGCCGCATCCTGGTCGAGCGGGTCGAGCCCCGGCTCGGCGACGGGGTCCCGGTGTTCCTGACAGACTATCCGGCGGCTCAGGCCGCCTTGGCGCGACCGAAGCAGGGCGACCCGCGCCTCGCCGAGCGCTTCGAGCTCTATGCCTGTGGGGTCGAGCTGGCCAACGGCTTCGGCGAGCTGACCGACCCGGTGCTGCAGCGCTCCCGCCTCGCAGCCGAGATGGACGAGAAGGCCCGCGTCTACGGTGAGCGCTACCCGCTCGACGAGGATTTCCTCGCCGCGCTCGCCGCGATGCCGCCCGCGAGTGGCTGCGCCCTCGGCCTCGACCGCCTGGTGATGCTCGCGACCGGCGCACCCGACATCGCGCGCGTGATCTGGGCCCCGGTGTCCGACCCGTTCGAGGGCCGGTGATGGCGCGAAGGGTGCCGAATTCCGGTGCGCCGCCCCTCTCACCCGGTCGCCCTGAAGGGCGACTCGACCTCTCCCCAGTGGGGAGAGGTGAAGGCGTCTGCGAAGCAGGCGATCCGGGTGAGGGGTTACGACGCCGGCCGGGTGGCCTCGATGGGCCGGATGCCCTGGCGGCCGTCGCCGCCCGCTATGCGGTGGCGATCACGCCCGACATGGCGGCGCTGGTCGATCCGGCTGATCCCTCAGATCCCATCGCCCGCCAGTTCGTGCCGAGCGCGGCGGAGCTCGACGCGCGCTCGGAGGAGAGCGCCGACCCGATCGGCGACGGCGCGCATTCGCCGGTGCCGGGCATCGTTCATCGCTACCCGGACCGGGTGCTGCTGAAGCCGACCCATGTCTGCCCGCTCTATTGCCGATTCTGCTTCCGCCGCGAGATGGTCGGCCCCCACGGCCTCGGCACTCTCACGCCCGCCGCGCTCGATGCCGCCATCGCCTACATCGCCGATTCTCCGGACGTTTGGGAGGTCATCGTCACCGGCGGCGATCCATTCGTGCTGTCGGCCCGCCGCCTCGCCGCCATCACCCGGCGCCTCGCAGCCATCCCCCACGTCAAGGTGATCCGCTTCCACAGCCGCGTTCCGGCCGTAGCGCCCGGCCGCGTCACGCCGCGCCTTGCCGAGGCGCTCCGCGCCGAGGGCGCGGCGACCTATGTCGTCCTCCACGCCAACCATCCGCGCGAGCTGACGCCCGCCGCCCGCGCCGCCTGCGCCCGGCTGATCGACGCCGGCATCCCGATGCTGAGCCAGTCGGTGCTGCTGAAGGGCGTCAACGACGATCCCGAGACGTTGGGCGCCCTGATGCGCGCCTTCGTCGAGACCCGGATCAAGCCCTATTACCTCCACCATGGCGATCTTGCGCCCGGCACCGCGCATTTCCGCACCACCATCGCCGAGGGCCAGGCACTGATGCGGGCGCTGCGCGGCCGCTATTCCGGCCTGTGCCAGCCGAGCTACGTGCTCGACATTCCCGGCGGCCACGGAAAATCGCCGATCGGGCCGAACTATCTCGCCTCGGCGGGCGCGGCGGGCTATGTCGTCGAGGACTTCAACGGCGGCCGCCATCTCTATCCGCCGGGCGGCGCGCGCGAGGGGGGATCGGACCAGTGACCGAAAAGCACGTCTTCAGCGCGATCGACCTGTCGATGCCGGCGTTCGACGCCGTCATGACCAGGCATCCCGACATCAAGGTCGATCTCGTCTCGCCGCGAAGCCCGTTCGACGCCGCCAAGGACGTGATCGCTGGGGCCCAGGTCTACCGCATCGGCTCGGGCCGCAACGGCCTCGAGCCGCATTTCTTCGCGACGGCCGAGTTCCTGAAGCACGCGCCGCAGCTCCTCATGGTCTCGACCACCGGCGTCGGCGCCGACACCGCCGACATCGACGCCTGCACCGCGGCAGGCGTCCTCGTCGGCAACCAGGGCGGCAGCAACGCCGAGGCGGTGGCCGAGCACACCTTCGGCATGATGATCGCCCTGTCGAAGAAGATCATCCATGGCCACCACGCCATGAAGAAGGGGCCGGCGCGGGGCATGGCGTTCCTCGGCCGCGAGATCCACGGCAAGACGCTCGGCATCATCGGCCTCGGCAATGTCGGCACCCAGATCGCCAGGATCGCCAACGCCGCCTTCCGGATGACGGTGCTGGCGTGCGACCCCTATCTCGACGCCGCCACCGTCAAGGCGCGTGGCGCCGAGAAGGTCGAGCTGCCGGAGCTGCTCCGCCGCAGCGACTTCGTCTCGCTCAACACGCCGCTCAATCCCGAGACCCGCGGCATGATCGACGCCGAGGTCTACGCCCAGATGCAGCCCCACGCCTATTTCATCACGACAGCCCGGGGCGGCATCCACGACGAGATGGACCTCGGCGAGGCGCTCCGCGCGGGCAAGCTCGCTGGCGCCGGCCTCGACGTCTGGGAGCCGGAGCCGCCGAAGCGCGAGAGTGGCCTCCTCGACATGGACAACGTCATCATGAGCCCGCACAACGCCGGGCTCACCGACGAGACCATGATCCGCATGGCCGAATGGGGCGCCGAGCAGATCGTCGACGCCTTCGCCGGCAAGAAGCCGCCGCGGATCATGAATCCCGAGGCCTATCCCCGCTATCGCGACCGTTTCGCCGAGATCTTCGGCACCCGCCCGCCGGCGTGAGCGCGGGCGCCCTGCTGCCGGCTAGTCTTCGTCTTCGTCTTCGTCGAAGGCCTCGAGAATGGCTGCGGTCTTTCTGAGGAGCGCGTGAAGCTGCCGGCGCTCCGGGGCCGACAGCCGGTCGAGCAGCCGCATCTGTCGGCGGCGTGCATCGGGCAGGACCTCGGCGATGACCGCCCGCCCAGCCGCGGTGACGGTGACGGTGCGGGCGGCGCGCCGTCCCGCGCCGTTGGGCGGCATGTCGATCCAGCCGCGTGCGGCAAGGGTCCGGAGCGTCAGGCTGATCTGCCCCTTGTCCATGGTCGAGCGCTGCGCGATCGCGGTGAAGCTGGTCGGCGAGGAGAGCGCGACGAGGTTGAGCACCCGCCATTCCGGCAGGCTCAAGCGCCATTTCTCGAGATAGCGCCTGGTCAGCTTGCGCCGGGCGAGGCTCGACACCCGCTCGAGCAGGAAGGTCGGGAAATCCTGGACCGCGAGGTGCGCGCCGTTCTCGCCCGGAGCGTCCCAGGGCGAGGCAGGGGGCGCGGGGCGCCGCGCGGTCTTTCTCGCGGTCGAGGCCATCCGCCTCCCTAGTCCGAGTTGAGTTGACAACACAAGTCGCGGGCAAGATAGTCCACGCGCGACCACACGCAAGGGAGGACGGAAATGGACGCCGTGGCGGATTACCGGCTCATTTCCTGCGACGATCATCTCGATCTCGGCTATCTGCCGCGCGACCTGTGGACCAGGCGGCTTCCGGCGAAATACGCCGACCGCGCGCCCCATATCGAGGAGCGCGACGGACGCGGCCAGTGGATCAGCGACGGCAAGGTGTGGGGCGGCTGGCACGGCATCAAGCCGCCGCCGACGAACGCGCCGCCGCCCTATCTCACGGCGCTCAACCGCGGCGGCCATTGGGACGCCAGCGAGATGCGGCCGGGCAACCTCAAGCTCAGGCTCGAGGACATGGACCGCGACGGCGTCTACATCCAGTCGCTGTTCGGGCCGATCACCTCGATCCTCACCGACGACGCCGAATTCCGCGACGCCTGCCACGCCGCCTACAACGACTGGCTGGCCGAGCTCATCGCCTCGTCGCCCGCGCCGGAGCGCTTCCTCGGCGTGCCGATGCTGCCGTGGGGGCCGCAATCGGCCACCAGGGAATTGCTCCGCCTCGCGAAGGACGGCCGCTTCAAGCAGGCCAATCTCCAGCTCAACGGCGCCGAGCCGCGCATCTCCGATCCGGCCTGGGAGCAGTTCTGGCAGGCGCTCGAAGACACCGGCATGATCCTGTCGTTCCACGTCGCGGCGTTCGCCGGGCGGCCGGCGCGGCCCGATCCGGCGCAGGGCACCTATGCCGGCACCTTCTCGATCACCAAGAATTTCGTCGGCGCGTTCCTCGATCCGTTCGTCGACCTGTTCGCCTGGGGCATCCTGGAGCATC
>DASZVN010000190.1:0-13314 GCA_035547055.1 Hyphomicrobiales bacterium | reverse complement strand
GATCGAACGGCTCCGCCTGGAGCCGGACCGCCACCGTCAGCCTCCGGTCATCGGCGGGAAGAAGGCGATCTCGCGGGCGTGGCCGATGGCGGCGTCGGGCCGGGCGTGGACGCGGTCGATCGCGGCGCGCACCACGCCCTTGGCGCCGAACGCCGCCTCGAACTCGGGCCCGCGGGTGCGCAGCCAGCCGACCAGCTCGGCGATCGTCTTCACCCCCGGCGGCAGCTCGACCTCCTCCTCCGGGAGGCCGACCCGCTCGCGCACCCAGGCGAAATAGACGAGCTTCACGGGGCGTCCTCGAAGACGTGGCGCATCCCCGCCCGGAAATAGTCGTAGCCGGTGTAGAGCGTGATCAGGGCCGAGACCCAGAGCAGCACCAGGCCGATCTGCGAGACGCCCGACACCACCCGGTCGCCGGCCGGCCCGGCGATCAGGAAGCCGATGGCGACGAGCTGGCAGGTGGTCTTCCACTTGGCGAGCTGGGTCACCGGCACGCTGACGCGGAGCTCGGCGAGATATTCGCGCAGGCCCGACACCAGGATCTCGCGGCACAGGATCACCAGCGCCGCCCACAGCGACCAGCCCGCGATGGTGCCCTCGGCGGCGAATGCGAGCAGCAGCGCCGAGACCAGGAGCTTGTCGGCGATCGGATCGAGCATCCGCCCGAGCGCCGACTGCTGATGCCAAGCGCGCGCAAGATAGCCATCGAAGAAATCGGTGAGAGCCGCGGCGATGAAGATGAAGAGCGCCAGCCAGCGCAGCGGAGTGTGCGAGCCGAGCACGCAGGCGACCACCACCGGGACCGCGGCGATGCGGGCATAGGTGAGCACGTTGGGCAGGTTCCAGACCTGCGCGCGAAGGCCTTGCTCGGCTTGGG
Organism: Hyphomicrobiales bacterium; assembly: GCA_035547055.1. Lineage (GTDB taxonomy): Bacteria > Pseudomonadota > Alphaproteobacteria > Rhizobiales > Methylopilaceae > DASZVN01. The sequence goes on along the minus strand of DASZVN010000190.1, from coordinate 12,437 downwards.
ACATGGCCCCCCGATTGTCGGCGGCGGCGGGCCGAGCGTCAATCGCCGCGGCACGGGCGGCGGCAGGCTCGCCGATCGGCGGGACGGCGCCGGTCACGGCGTCGTGCTCCGCTCGTGGAAATGGTCGTAGACGAGCTGCGCGGTCGCCCGGTTGATGCCGGGCACCTTCTCGAGGTCGGCGCGGCCGGCGCGGGCGACGCCCTTCGCGCTGCCGAAATGACGCAGAAGGGCGCGCTTGCGGGTCGGGCCGATGCCGGCGATCTCGTCGAGCGGGCTCTGCACCAGTTCCTTGCCGCGGCGGGCGCGGTGGGTGCCGATGGCGAAGCGGTGGGCCTCGTCGCGGAGCCGCTGCAGGAGGTAGAGCACCGGGTCGCGCGGCTCGAGGCGGAACGGCTCGCGCCCATCGACATGGAACAGCTCGCGCCCGGCCTCGCGGTCGCGGCCCTTGGCGATGCCGAGCACCGGCACGTCGTCGATGCCGAGGCCGTCGAGCACCGCCTGCGCGGCGGCGACCTGGCCGGGGCCGCCGTCGATTACCACGAGGTCCGGCTTCGCCGGCATCGCGTCGTCCGCCGCGGCGGAAGCGCCGCCATCCGCGGGCGCGCTCTCGCGGGCCAGGCGGCTGAAGCGCCGCTCCAGGACCTCGCGCATCATGCCGAAATCGTCGCCCGGGGTGATGTCCGTCCCGCGGATATTGAACTTGCGATATTCCTTTTTTGCGAAGCCCTCCGGCCCGGCGACGATCATCCCGCCGACCGCCTGGGAGCCCATGATGTGGCTGTTGTCGTAGACCTCGATGCGCCGCGGCGGCCGCTCCAGCCCGAAGGTCTCGGCGAGGCCGCCAAGCAGGCGCGCCTGGCTCGAGGTCTCCGCGAGCTTTCGGCCCAGCGCCTCGCGGGCGTTGTCGAGGGCGTGGCGGACGAGGTCGCGCTTCTCGCCGCGCTGCGGCACCGCGATCTCGACGGCATGGCCCGCACGGAGCGCCAGCGCCTCGGCCAGAAGATCGGCCTCCTCCACCGCTTCCGACAGCAGGACGAGCCGCGGCGCGGGCGTCTCGTCGTAGAACTGGGCGACGAAGGACTGCAGCACCTCGCCGGGCGCGAGCGTGCGGTCGGCGCGGGGGAAATAAGCGCGATTGCCCCAGTTCTGGAAGGTGCGGAAGAAGAACACCTGGATGCAGGTCTGCCCGCCCTGTTGATGGATGGCGAAGACGTCAGCCTCTTCCACGCTCTGCGGGTTGATGCCCTGCTGCGACTGGACCTCGGAGAGCGCGCCGAGGCGGTCGCGGTAGCGCGCCGCGCTCTCGAAATCGAGCCGCTCGGCGGCGGCCTCCATCGCCTTCAGCAGCTCCTGCTTCACCGCCTGGCTGCGGCCGGACAGGAAGGCGCGTGCCTCGCCGGCGAGGCGGTCGTAGTCGGCGATCGCGATCTCCCCGGTGCAGGGCGCCGAGCAGCGCCGGATCTGATAGAGCAGACAGGGACGGGTGCGGCTGTCGTAGACCGCATCGGAGCACGAGCGCAGCAGGAAAGCCTTCTGCAGCGCGCGCACCGTGCGGTTGACCGCCCAGGTCGAGGCGAACGGGCCGAAATAGTCGCCCTTGATCGAGCGGGCGCCGCGGTGCTTGGCGACCCGCGCCGCCTCGTGGTCGCGGGCGATCAGGATGTAGGCGAAGGATTTGTCGTCGCGGAGCGAGACGTTGTAGCGCGGGCGCAGCCGCTTGATCAGGTTGGCCTCGAGCAGCAGCGCCTCGCTCTCGGTCGTCGTGGTGACAAACTCGAGGGCAATCGTCTCGGCGATCATCCTGGCGATGCGGTCGGTGTGGCCCTGGCCGCGGGCATAGGAGGCGATGCGCTTGCGGATGCTGCGGGCCTTGCCGACGTAGAGGACGTCGCCGGCCTCGTCGAGCATGCGATAGACGCCGGGCGCCTTCGGCGCGGTCGCGAGCGCGGACCGGATGACGGCCGCCCCGCGCGGGCGTGCGGCCGGGCTCGCCGGGGCCTCGTCGGCGGGCGACGGCGTCGGGTCGGGTGCGTCGAGAGGAATCACTGGGCAGCTTTCGCGCGTCGGCCGCGGGAGGGGGGCGTCAATCGCCTATGTAGTCGCCCGGCCGTCCCCCCTCCAGCACCGGCTACGGCTTTCGATCGACGGGCAGCGAGCCCAGGTGCGCGATCACATTGTGTTCCAATCTGTTTCGACTGACCCCGCGCCTTGCTTTGTTTCGGGCTCCGGCCATGTTTTTCCTCGCCATGGGAACGAAGAAAGCGGCAGCGAGATCCCAGACTCGTCTCAGCCTGGGCCAGTGAATCCAGCACCCCGGTATCGCACTGTCCCGGTCTGCGACAATCATTGCTGGAGAACACCGTCTACTCCTTCCAGATGATCGTCAGAGTGGCACAAGATGGGGCGGTATCTACCGAGGAAACTCTTGCGCTTTACCCTTCATTTATCTTTGTTGCGTATCGCCATATTCCCGCCACATCGCCGCCGTCACGTCGAATTTATTCGGCTCGCACCCCGACTGTTGCATTGCCGCAACTGCGCGTGGCGTTGAAGTCGGCTATAAGAGGCAAATCGAGCCGTGGCGCGTTTAGGGGCTTGGGGGCCGGGTCGGAATATCCCGGCAACGCGTCCCGCGGCTCAGAACGAGGGTAAAGCAATGAATCGTAGTACGTGGATCCTGTCTCTCCTCGCTGGGGCGGCCGTCGCTGCCTTGGCCACGGCGCCTAGCCAGGCGGCCGATCTTCCCCAGGTCGCCCCGACCTATGCGGCGCCGCCTGCCCCGGTCTCCGCCTATGACTGGACCGGCCTCTATCTCGGCATCAACGGCGGCTACGGCTGGGGCCGGGCCAACAACAATGCCGGCATCAACTTCAGCGGAACCGATGGCGGCCTCGTCGGCGGCACCCTCGGCTATAATTGGCAGTGGGGCCACCTCGTCGCCGGTCTCGAGACCGACTTCGATTGGGCCGACATGAGCCAGCGCAACGCGGCAGTGCCGGCGACGGCGCGGGTCGGGTGGCTCGGCACGTTCCGCGGCCGTATCGGCTACGCGATGGATCGCGTGCTGTTCTACGGCACCGGCGGCGTTGCCTACGGCGATGTCACGCTCTCCAGCGCCGGCACGCGCGACAGCAACACCAATGTCGGCTGGACCGTCGGCGGCGGCGTCGAGTTCGCGGTGTGGCAGAACCTGACGGCCAAGATCGAGTACAAGTACGTCGACCTCGGCCGCAGCACGGTCACTCCCGCGGCGCTCGGCCCGACCAACATCGGCTGGCGCGGCAGCATCGTGACCGCCGGCATCAACTACAAGTTCTGGTGAGACAGGGCGCAAGCCCTCGCTCAAAGGACTCGCAAGCCCCCGGCCTCGGCCGGGGGCTTTTTGATTCGGCCTTCGACCGCCCCCTTCAGCTCGGCTGCGCACCGGTCGCGAGGCCGACGGGCGCTGCCTCCGAGGGCCGGCGGCCGATCATCAGCGACATCGCCGCCGCGACTAGGCACAGCGCGCCGGCCGAGACGAAGGCGGCGAAATAGTCGCCGGTCGAGGTGCGGACCACCCCGGTCAACCAGGCCGCCGATGCCGCGCCGATCTGATGGGCGACGGCGATCCAGCCATACATCAGCGCCGCGTTCTCGTCGCCGAACGCCTTGCCGGCGAGCTTCACCGTCGGCGGCACCGTCGCGACCCAGTCGAGGCCGTAGAACACGGCGAACAGCGACAGCCCCTCGAAGGTGAAGTGGAACGCGTAGGGCAGGAAGATCAGGGAGATGCCGCGTAGCCCGTAGTACCAGGCGAGCAGCTTTCTGGCATCGAAGCGGTCGGTCAGCCACCCCGAGGCGGTCGTGCCGATCAGGTCGCAGAAACCCATCAGCGCCAGCAGGCCCGCCGCGGTCACCTCGGGGATGCCGTGGTCGGCGCAGGCCGGGATCAGGTGCGTGCCGATGAGCCCGATGGTGGAGGCGCCGCAGACGAAGAAGCTGCCGCCCAGGAGCCAGAAGTCGCGCCGGCGGACGCCCTGCACGAGCGCCGAGACGGCGCGCACGGCAGGATTCTGCGCCGGGGGTGCAGGCGGGGCAACCTCGGCCTCGCCGTAGCGCGGCAGGCCGAGATCGGACGGCCGGTCGCGCATCAGGAGGGCGACCACCGGAATCATCAGCAGCGCCGCCCCGGCGACCGCGATCGACACCCAGCGCCAGCCGGCGTTGACGGCGACGCTGGCCATCAGCGGCAGGAAGACGAGCTGGCCGGTGGCGTTGCTCGCGGTGAGGGCGCCGAGCACGAGGCCGCGGTTCTTGGTGAACCAGCGGCCGGCCACCGTGGCGCCAAGCACCATCGCCACCATGCCGCAGCCGGATCCGACGACGACGCCCCACAGCAACATCATCTGCCAGGGCGCGCTCATGGCGGCCGTCAGGCCCACGCCGACGGCGAGGACGAGGAAGGCCGCGCAGATCGACCGGCGCATGCCGAAACGCTCGAATACCGCCACGGCAAACGGTCCCAGGAGGCCGAACAGGAAGACATTGACCGCGACGGCGCCGCCGATGGTCGCGGCGCTCCAGCCGAACTCCTCCTCCAGCGGCACGAACAGCACGCTCGGCGTGGCGCGCACGCCGGCGGCGACCAGCATCACGGCAAAGGTGACGGCAGCGACGATCCAGCCGTAATAGAGCTTCGGCCGCGGCGGTCCCGCCTGCGCAACTGCCACCATGACGTCGAGTCCTCTGGCATCGGCGAAAGCCGATGCGGCAGCGCACAATAGGCCGCGACACGGCGGTGTCGAGACAGTCTGTCGCATGGGTGGCGCGCGAAAGGCGCCGGACTGCCCCAAGCACCCTAGGATAGGCATGCGCGAAACGTTTCCCGACGTCGTCGTGGGGCTTCGGCAAAGCCGATGTCCACCCCACACCTCGCTCGGGCATCCGCGCAGCCTGATTCCGCACCGCGGCATTTGCCTTGCGGGGAGGCGCAAGGCATTCTCGGGCAACGAAAAGTTCGGGGCGCCCCGTCGATGTCCTCGCTGTCCGGCCGCCGCATCCTGCTCGTGATCGGCGGCGGCATTGCCGCCTACAAGGTGCTGGAGCTGATCCGCCGGCTGCGCGACCGCGGCGCCATGGTGCGCCCGGTGATGACCGCTGCGGCGCAGCAATTCGTCACCCCGCTCGCGGTCGCCGCGCTTGCGGGCGGCAAGGCCCACGCCGAGTTGTTCTCGCTGACCGACGAGGCCGAGATGGGCCATATCGAGCTGTCGCGGGCGGCCGACCTCGTGGTGGTGGCGCCGGCGACGGCCGACCTCCTCGCCAAGATGGCGGCGGGCCTCGCCGACGACCTTGCCTCGACGCTCCTGCTGGCGACGGACAAGCGCGTCCTGGTCGCGCCCGCGATGAACGTCCGGATGTGGCTCCACGCCGCAACCCAGCGGAATGTGGCGCAGCTCCGGGCTGACGGCATCGCCTTCGCCGGACCCGACGAAGGCGCGATGGCCTGCAACGAATACGGCCCCGGCCGCATGGCCGAGCCGCCGGCGATCCTCGCCGCGATCGAAGCGCTGTTCGCGGGCGGCGAGACGGTCGGGCGGCCGCTCGCCGGTCGCCACGTCCTCGTCACCTCGGGGCCGACCGTCGAGCCGATCGACCCGGTCCGGGTCATCGCCAACCGCTCCTCGGGCCGCCAGGGCCACGCCATCGCGCATGCCGCCGCCGCGGCCGGCGCGCGCGTGACGCTGGTCTCCGGCCCGGTCGCCCTGCCCGATCCGGTCGGCGTCGCGACCGTCCATGTCGAGACCGCCGCCGAGATGCTCGCCGCCGTCGAGGGCGCGCTGCCGGCCGATGCCGCGATCTTCGCCGCCGCGGTCGCCGACTGGCGGGTCGCGGATGCGCAGATGCGCAAGCTGAAGAAGGACGGCGGCAAGCCCCCGGCCCTGCGCCTGGTCGAGAATGCCGACATCCTGGCGACGATCGCAGGCCGGAGCGGCGACCGGCCCCGCCTCGTCGTCGGCTTCGCCGCCGAGACCGAGGATTTGGTGAAGAACGCGATCGAGAAGCGCCGCCGCAAGGGCTGCGACTGGATCGTCGCGAACGACGTGTCGCCCGCGACCGGCATCCTCGGCGGCACCGACAACGCCGTGCACCTCGTTACCGCCGACGGCGTCGAGGACTGGCCGGCGCTGCCCAAGGAGGAGGTGGCGCGCCGGCTGGTCCAGCGCGTCGCCGCCGCCCTCGCCCTCGCACCGGCATGAGCCTCGAGGTCGAGCTCCGGCGCCTGCCCCATGGCGAGGGACTGCCGCTGCCGGCCAAGGCCTCCGGCGGTGCCGCCGGGCTCGACCTTTCCGCCGCCGTCGCCGTCGATGCCCCCCTCGTCATCCCGCCCGGCGGGCGGGCGCTGGTGCCGACCGGCTTCGCCATGGCGCTGCCTGCGGGATTCGAGGGCCAGGTGCGGCCGCGCTCGGGCCTGGCCCTGCGCCATGGCGTCACAGTCCTGAACGCGCCGGGTACGATCGACAGCGATTTTCGCGGGGAAGTCCAGGTATTACTCGTTAATCTCGGCGAGGATCCCTTCCGCGTCACCCGTGGCCTGCGCATCGCTCAGCTTGTGGTTGCTCGCGTGGAAGTGATCGATTGGACCGAGGTCGGGGTGTTGTCTGAGACGGGCAGAGGAGCCGGCGGATTCGGCTCGACCGGCGGCACCCTCAGCGAGGACGAGCGATGAATCTGCTTCCGCGCCGCAGCCTGCTCGCCATCGCCGCCGTGGTCGACATTGCCTATCACGCCCGCCCGGCGCCGATCGCGGCCAAGGCGCTGGCGGCGCGCCACGGGCTGCCGCCGCGCCATCTCGAGACTCTGCTGCAGGTCCTGGTCCGCTCCGGCATTCTCAAGGGCGTCCGCGGTCCCCATGGCGGCTACGAGCTCGCCCGCGAGCGCCGCAAGATCTCGCTGGCCGAGATCGTGCGCGCCGCTGCGGGCGCGGCCGACGAGGGCGGCGCCGGCGCCGACGGGGCCGACTCGCGTCTCGTCAAGGCGGTGGTGCTGCCGGCGGTCGGCCGCGCCGCCGAAGCCTTCCTCGAGCGGCTGAACGAGATCACCGTCGACGACCTCTGCCGCTCGGCCCAGGACCGCCATGTCTTCGGCGAGAGCCCGCCGGACTACGATTTTACGATCTGATCCCGTTAATCCTGCCTAATATCCTCGACACCACCGGCGGAGCAGCGCTAGCGTTTCCGTGATCGAACCGCCGGAGCCGCCATGGACGAGACCGCCGCCGCGAAGCCCTATCACGTGCGCGGACGCGGCCGCGTCTACGACTCGATCACCGACACCATCGGCGACACGCCCCTGGTGCGCCTGTCGCGCCTCGCGAAGCAGCGCGGCATCAAGGCGGAGCTTCTCGCCAAGCTCGAGTTCTTCAACCCGATCGCCAGCGTCAAGGACCGCATCGGCGTCGCCATGATCGACGCCATGACCGAGCAGGGCCTGATCCGCCCGACCACCGTCCTGGTCGAGCCGACTTCGGGCAACACCGGCATCGCGCTCGCCTTCGTCGCCGCCGCCCGCGGTCTCCGGTTGATGCTGGTGATGCCGGACTCGATGTCGATCGAGCGGCGGAAGATGCTGGCGCTGCTCGGTGCCGAGCTGGTGCTGACACCCTCGGCGCAGGGCATGAAGGGCGCCATCGCCAAGGCGGAGGAGCTGATCCGGGAATTGCCCGACGCGGTGATGCCACAGCAGTTCGACAACCTGGCGAACCCCGACATCCACCGCCGTACCACCGCCGAGGAGATCTGGAACGACACCCAGGGCGGGGTCGACGCCGTCGTCGCCGGCGTCGGCACCGGCGGTACCATCACCGGCTGCGGGCAGGTGCTGAAGCCGCGAAAGCCGTCGCTCCGGATCATCGCGGTCGAGCCGGAGGACTCGCCGGTGCTGTCGGGCGGCGCGCCGGGGCCGCACAAGATCCAGGGCCTCGGCGCCGGCTTCATTCCTCACGTGCTCGACACCTCGGTGATCGACGAGGTGGTGACGGTCGGCAACCAGACCGCCTTCGACACCGCCCGCCTGGTTGCCAAGGTCGAAGGCATCCCGGTCGGCATCTCGTCCGGCGCCGCGGTGGCCGCGGCACTGGAGGTCGGCGCCCGGCCGGAGATGGCGGGCAAGGAGATCGTCATCATCATCCCGTCCTTCGCCGAGCGTTATCTGTCGACGCCGCTGTTCGAGGGGCTGTAGAGCCGCCCGAGCGTGCCCACGTGACGGAGACGTGGGCATCGGCGTTGCCGGCGCCCACACCCTGCAAGGAGAGCGGTGGGGGATGGACATGACCGAGAGCACCGCGGCTGCCGGCAGCGTCGCGACGACCTGCTGCATTGCGGGCGGCGGGCCGGCGGGCATGATGCTGGGCTATCTCCTGGCGCGGGCCGGGGTCGATGCCACGGTCCTGGAGAAGCACGGCGACTTCCTCCGCGATTTCCGCGGCGACACCGTCCATCCCGCGACGATGGAGCTGATGTGGGAGCTCGGCCTGCTCGACGAATTCCTCAAGCGGCCGCACCACGAAGAGCCCCGGATCGGCGCCCAGATCGGCCCGACCGTGTTCGGCTTCGCGGACTTCTCCCACCTGCCGACCCACTGCAAGTTCATCGCGCTGATGCCGCAGTGGCACTTCCTCGACTTCCTCGCCGAGCAGGGCCGGAAGCTGCCGAGCTTCCACCTGATGATGCAGGCCGACGCCACCGGCCTGATCGCAGAGAATGGCCGCATCGTCGGGGTCCATGCCATGACGCCCGACGGGCCGGTCGACCTCCGCGCCGCCCTCGTCGTCGGCGCCGACGGGCGTCACTCGACGGTCCGCGGCGCCGCCGGCCTTGCGGTCGAAGACCTCGGCGCACCGATGGACGTGCTGTGGTTCCGCGTCAGCCGCGAAGATACGGATCCGCCGCAGACGCTCGGCCGGGTCGACCGCGGCCACATGATGATCATGCTCGACCGCGGCGACTACTGGCAGTGTGCCTTCGTCATTCCCAAGGGCGACATCGACGCGGTGCGGGCCCGCGGCCTCGACGCTTTCCGCGCCGAGGTCGCGGCGGTAGCGCCGCCGCTCGCCGACCGCACCGGCGAGATCGCGAGCTGGGACGACGTGAAGCTTCTCACCGTTGCGGTCGACCGGCTGACGCAATGGTGGAAGCCGGGCCTCCTCTGCATCGGGGACGCGGCGCACGCGATGTCGCCGATCGGCGGCGTCGGCATCAACCTCGCCATCCAGGACGCGGTGGCCGCCGCCAATATCCTCGCCGCGCCGCTCAAGGCCGGAACCGTCACCGACGCCGACCTCGCCGCGGTTCAGCGCCGCCGCATGCTGCCGATGCGGCTGACCCAGGCGGCCCAGCTCTTCGTCCAGAACAACGTCATCAACCGCGTGCTCGCGAGCCGGAAGCCGATCAAGCCGCCCCTGGTGCTGCGCCTGATCGACCGGGTGCCGTGGCTGCAGCGCATCCCGGCGCGACTCGTCGGCATCGGCATCCGGCCGGAGCACGTGCGGCAGCCGGCAGCACCAGTCGCGCCGTCGGCTGCCGCCGTCACCGCCGGCGCCTGAGCGCGGCCAGCGCCTCCCCGGCGGCACGGTGGCCTGAGGCATAGGCGCCGTGGGCAGTCGAGAAATGATCGGGCGAGGTCGCCTCGCCGGCAAAGAACAGGCGCTCCTCGACCGGCGCCGCCAGCGCCGCCCGTGCGTCGGCATGGCCGACCATGGCGTAGGAATAGGAGCCGCGGGCGAACGGATCGGCGCGCCAGCCCGACGCCGCGACGAAGCCGAGCCGCTTCCGCATCTCGCCTCCGAGATGGCCGACGAGCTGGTCGGCCGCAAAGGCGAAGAAGCCCTGCGGCCCCTCGTCCTCCAGCGCCGCGGCGAAATCGCCTCCGAAATAGCCCTCGATCAGGGGGCGGCCGAACGGGCGGATGTGGTAGCTCCCGGTCTCGACCGAATCGAGCCGGCCGAACAGATGACAGTCCGGCGGGAAGTCCTGCTCGCCCGCGAGCGTCATCACGAGCTTGTCGGCGAGGCCGAGCGGGAGCTGTGCCGCCGCCTCGACCTTGTCCGGCAGCGCCGGGGTAAAGCGCACCGCTTCCGCGGCGAGCACATTGGTCGGCAGCGTGACGACGATCGCACGGGCGAAGACGGGGCCGGCCGTGGTGACGACCCGGATCGGCGCCATCCCATGGTCGATCAGCGAGACCGCCGCGCCGAGCACCACGGGGCATTCGGCGGCGTAGGCGGCCATCAGCGCGCCGTAGCCCGCCGGCAGTCGCCAGTTGATCCGGCTGTCGTCGTAGGCGGCGAAGTCCTTGATCGAGACGCGGTCGAGCGCGATGCCGTTGATCGCGGCGCTGACCGCGTTCATCAGCGCGTTCCAGCGCCCGTCCTCGGGGAGGAGGGTCGCCGCCGGGCGGTCGCCGGGCTCCGCCGCGGCCTCGTCCAGCTTCTTCCAGAACGCGGCGAACCCGGCCTGGTAGTCGGCCTGCTCGGCCTTCGAGAAGCCGAGGTCGAAGACCTGGGTGCCCCAGGGCGGCGGCGTCTTGTCGATGGTGAAGCCGAGCCGCTCGGCCTCGCCGACGAAGGCGTTGCCGTCGGCCGAATGAAGCCAGCCGCAGCCGAGATCCTGCGGCCCGGCCGCGGTCGGGATCGTCCAGGCCCGCCCGCCGACCCGCTCCCTTGCCTCCAGCACGACGCAGGACACCCGCTCCTCGGCCAGCCGGTGCGCCGCCGCGAGGCCCGCCGCGCCCGCGCCGATCACGGCGACCTCGACCTCCTGCGGCAGCGTTGCCATTTGCACTCCCGGACCTTCCCGTCATGGCTGGGCCTGTCCCAGCCATCCGCAACTTCACTTGGGGCTTCGGCCGCAAAACCGTGGACGCCCGGACAAGCGATCAAGCTTGCGCACATCGCGCAGGCTCTCAGCGCACCGGGCGCCACGGCGTATAGTCTCCCGGCGATTTGGGGAACCGCCATGGCCGACCTTTCCGCCTTCATCCGCGGGTTGCCGAAATGCGAGCTCCACGTCCACATCGAGGGCACGCTGGAGCCGGAGATGAAGTTCCGCCTCGCCGCGCGGAACGGCGTCGAGCTTCCCTACGCCAGCGCCGACGACATGCGAAAGGCCTACGGCTTCAACGACCTGACCTCGTTCCTCAAGATGTACTACGAGGGCATGGACGTGCTTCGCACCGAGCAGGATTTCTATGACCTGATGCTCGCCTATCTGGAGCGCGCTGCCGCCGACAACGTCCGCTACGCCGAAATCTTCTTCGATCCGCAGGCCCATACCGGCCGTGGCATCCCGTTCGCGGTGGTGATCGGCGGCCTCGCCCGCGCCCAGATGGACGGCGAGATACGCTTCGGCATCCGGACCCGCCTCATCATGTGCATCCTCCGCGACCAGACGCCGGAATACGCCATGGCGACGCTGCTGGAGGCGCTGCCCTATCGCGAGCGCATCCTCGGCATCGGCCTCGATTCGGACGAGCGCGGCAACCCGCCGCTGAAGTTCGGCGAGGTCTTCCGCCGCGCCCGCGCCGAGGGCTTCCTCCTCACCATGCACTGCGACCCCGACCAGCCCGACGCGGTCGGCCATATCCGCCAATGCGTCCACGACATCGGCGTCAACCGCATCGACCACGGCGTCAACGCCATCGAGGACCGGCTGCTCTGCGAGGAGATCAAGGGCCGCGGCCTCGGCCTGACCGTGTGCCCGTGCTCGAACCGGCTGATCGGCGGCGGCAGCAAGGCCGAAATCGTCATGCGGATGCTCGACCTCGGCCTGCGGGTGACGGTGAACTCGGACGATCCCGCCTATTTCGGCGGCTACATTGCCGACAATTTTCGCCTGGTGGCCGAGGAGACCGGCGCCGGCCGCGAGGCCCTGCTCCAGCTTGCCCGCAACGCCTGCGAGGCGACCTGGCTTTCGCGAGCGGGCAAGGACGCGCTGCTGGCCGAGTTGGAGGAATACGCCCGCTCCTCGTAGGGCGCCCATTCCACAGCGCTGCACCGCCGGGCGCTGGCGATATGTATGCTGCACGCGCACCCACAGCGCGATCCCTCGCCCATCGCAGACGGGGAGAGGGACCATGCGACGCATGGTGGAGGGGGCGCGCGCCGCCATCGGTTTCAGGAAGGCCCCTCCGCCTCACGCAAGTCGAGCCTGCTCGACTTGCGATCCTGGATGCGAACTCGCGAACGTGTGAGTTCGCACGAGGGAGGATCTGCGCTGCGCTTGACGGTTCGATGTCATAGGAATATATACACGATGTCTTCCCCCTTTGAGGGGCGCTTCGCGAGGCGTCGTCAGGCGGGGGGAGGATCGGCGTCCGGCCGGGGCGGTTCGCAGCCGCCCTTTCCGGACGGCCCCGGGGCACCGCCCGGCCGCGAGGAGCGGCCCGCGAGGAGCTCGCTG
>DASZVN010000189.1:0-7158 GCA_035547055.1 Hyphomicrobiales bacterium | reverse complement strand
AAAAGCCCAGCGTCGCGACCAGCGTGTCCGACACCGAGTTGAGGATGCTGTCGCCGAAATAGTGCAGCGAGATGGTGGCGGCGCGGTAGCGCTCGATGATCCACGGCGAGTTCTCGACGATCTCCCAGAGGGTCTCGAGGCTGACCGCGGGGATCAGGCGGAGGCCGAGCGGCGCCTTCGGCAGCAGCAGCCGGAACAGGAGATAGAACAGGAAGCCGTGGATCAGGTGGGAGAAGCTGTACCAGTCGGTGATCTGCTGCGAGTTCTCCGCGCTGATCACCGCGCCGGTCCACAGCCTGACGATGCCGCAGGTGCAGATCGGCACGCGGCCCATCAGCCACAGCACCATCGCCTGGAACGCAACGATCGCCGCGGCGACGGCGAGGCCGCGGCGGAGGGGGAACGGCCGGGCCGGGGCCGCCGGTTGAGTCGAGGCGGGCGTCACGCGCGTTCCGTCATCGCCGAAAGGCGAACTTCTAGGGGCCGGCGGAGCGCCCGCATAATCCCGCGGACGGGGGCTGGGGCCGAAGTGCCGGGCAACCGGCAGGGAGGACCGCCATGGCCGTTGCCAACACCGTTTCCGTCAGCGATCTCCGCCGCGCCATCGAAGGCCGCGACGGCAGGGCGATGAGCGAGCTCTATCGCGACGACGCCGTCGTCCGGATCATCGACCGCGACCATCCGCCGTCGACGCCGCGCGAGATCCGCGGGCGCGAGGCGATCGCGGCGTTCTTCGACGACATCTGCGGACGCGACATGACCCACCGCTTCGAATCCGGCCTCGCCGAGGGCGATCGCGTCGCCTACACCGAGAGCTGTGCCTACCCGGACGGCACCAAGGTGTTCTGCTCCTCGATGATGGAGCTGAAGAACGGGCGGGTCGCCCGCGAGACCATCGTGCAGGCCTGGGACGGCTGACGCGCAGCGCCCGCCGCTCACGACGCGTCGGGCGCCGGCCGGGCGCCGTCGAGCGTCTCCAGCGTGAGGCGGGTGTTGGTGTAGACGCAGATCTCGGCGGCGATTGCCATGCTGCGGCGGACGATCGCCTCGGCCGCAAGGTCGGTGTCGGCGAGCGCGCGGGCCGCGGCGAGGGCGAAATTGCCGCCCGAGCCGATGCCGGCGACGCCGTTCTCGGGCTCGAGCACGTCGCCGGTGCCGGACAGGACGAGGCTGGTCTCGCGGTCGGCCACGATCATCATCGCCTCGAGGCGGCGGAGATAGCGGTCGGTGCGCCAGTCCTTGGCGAGCTCGACCGCGGCGCGGAGAAGCTGGCCGGGGTGCTGCTCGAGCTTCGATTCCAGCCGCTCGAACAGGGTGAAGGCGTCGGCGGTGGCGCCGGCGAAGCCGCCGATCACCTGGCCGCCGGCGAGGCGGCGCACCTTCTTGGCGCCGTGCTTCACCACGGTCTGGCCCATCGTGACCTGGCCGTCGCCGCCGATCGCGACGATGCCGCCCTTGCGGACATGCAGGATGGTGGTGCCGTGCCAGGCGGGAAACTCTTCGGACATCGACGCTCCGCTCCGCCGTCATTGCGAGCGAAGCGAAGCAATCCAGGGTCTCGGCTGTAGCCCCTGGATTGCTTCGTCGCTCCGCTCCTCGCAATGACGGTGAGGGCGGGTCCGACGGCAGGCCTTATCTATGCGCTCGACGGCGGCGTGCAAAGCGCGGGCCACCCTGGTAGAAGTCGCCCGCGAATGGGAAAGGATGCCATGGCCCGCAGCGCCGCAGTGTCGCGAAAGACCGGGGAGACCGACGTCGCCGTCAGCGTCGATCTCGACGGCGACGGCCGCGCCGAGGTCAAGACCGGGATCGGCTTCCTCGACCACATGCTGGAGCTGCTCGCCCGCCACGGCCTAATCGACCTCGAGGTCGAGGCCAAGGGCGACCTCCACGTCGATTTCCATCACACCACCGAGGACATCGGCATCGCGCTCGGCCAGGCGGTGCGCCAGGCGCTCGGCGACATGAAGGGCATCGTCCGCTATGCCGACGCGCTGATGCCGATGGACGAGACGCTGACCCGCGTCGCGCTCGACATTTCGGGCCGGCCGTTCCTGGTGTGGCGCACCGCCTTCGTCGCCGACAAGGTCGGCCAGTTCGACACCGAGCTGGTGCGCGAGTTCTTCCAGGCGTTCGCGACCCACGCGGCGGTGACGCTGCACGTCGAGACGCTCTACGGCGTCAACGCCCACCACATCGCCGAGAGCTGCTTCAAGGGCCTCGCCCGCGTGCTCCGCACCGCCGTCGCGGTCGATCCGCGGACCGCCGGCCGGGTGCCCTCGACCAAGGGCCGCCTCGGCGGCTGAGCGCCATGCGGGTCTGGACCATCCACGATCCCAACCCGGCCGCGGCGCCCTCGGCCTCGCGGGCGAACGACATCGCCATCGTCAAGGACGGCTTCGCCTGGTGGGCGCTGTTCTTCCCGCTGATCTGGCTGCTGGTGCAGCGGCTGTGGCGCTGGGCGCTGCTCTACGTCGCGCTGGGCGTCGCGCTCTATTTCCTGCTGAGGCTGTTCCCGGTCGGCGCCACGGGAACGTCCCTGCTCTATCTGCTGCTCCGCCTCTGGGTCGCCTTCGACGGCAACGACATGCGGCGCCGCCGCCTGCTCGGCCGCGGCTATGCCGAGGTGGCGCGGCTGCCCGGACGCACCCGCGACGCGGTCGAGCGCGCCTTCTTCGAGCGCTGGCTGCCGGCGGAGGAAGGCGGCGCCGCCGCGCCGCCGCCACCGCCCGCGCCGCCGCGCCAGCCGCCCCCGCCTCCGGGCGATCCCCAGGTCATCGGCCTGTTCCCCGAGCCCGGAGGGACGCGGTGACGACCGCGATCGTCGACTACGGCGCCGGCAATCTGCGCTCGGCGGCAAAGGCGTTCGCCGCCGCGGCTGCCGCGGAAGGGCTCGATGCCGCGGTCGACGTGACGGCCGATCCGGAGCGGGTTGCCCGCGCCGACCGCATCGTGCTGCCGGGCGACGGCGCCTTTCCGGACTGCCGGCGCGGCCTCGCCGCCGTGTCCGGCATGGACGAGGCGCTGGACGAGGCGGTGCGCCGCCGCGGCCGGCCGTTCTTCGGCATCTGCATCGGCATGCAGCTCCTGGCCGACGCCGGCGAGGAATACGAGGAGACCGCGGGCCTCGGCTGGATGGCCGGCCGGGTCGTTCGCCTGACCCCCGCCGATCCGGCGCTCAAGGTGCCGCACATGGGCTGGAACACGCTCCAGCCCCGCGCCGCGCACCCCCTCCTTGCCGGCCTCCCGCTCGGGCCGGAGGGGCTCCACGCCTTTTTCCTCCACGCCTACCATTTCGTGCCGGAGCATCCGGCCGACGTCCTCGCCGTCGCCGACTACGGCGGCCCCGCGACGGCGGTGGTGGCGCGCGACAACGTCGCCGGCAGCCAGTTCCATCCCGAGAAGAGCCAGGGCCTCGGCCTCAGGCTGATCGCCAATTTCCTGCGCTGGCGGCCGTGAAAAGCATGTTCGTGCCCGACGCCGGATACGGGCCCCCTCCGGCTCGCTGCGCTCGCTACCTCCCCCGCTTCGCAGGGGAGGATCAGCACAGCCGCCGGATCCTCCCCCGTCGCAGACGGGGGAGGGGGACCATGCGAAGCATGGTGGAGGAGGCCCCTTCGATCCAGTCGACGCGGAACTGCTGAGGCCGGGCGATGGAGCGCTGGCACGATTTCTTCGTGGCGGAGGTCGGCGCCGCGGCGGCGCTGACGGGACTCGTCTTCGTCGGCGTGTCGCTGAACCTGTCGCGGATCCTGGGCTTCGCCGGTCTGCCCAACCGGGCGCTGCAGGCGCTCGGGCTGCTCATGGTCATCCTGGTGCTGGCGTCGCTGATGCTGCTGCCGGGCCAGAGCGGCGTCGCCCTCGGGGTCGAGCTGGTCGGCATCGGGGGCCTCGCCTGGGCGCTCGGCGTCTGGCTGGACATCGGAATCCGTCGCGGCAAGCCGAGCGACGCCTATCGCCGCCAGCACGGCTTCAACACGCTGCTGTTCCAGTTCGCGACCCTGCCCTACGTGGTCGGCGGCGCGCTGCTGCTGTCCGGCAATCCCGGCGGCCTCTACTGGGTCGCGGCAGCGATGCTGATGTCGTTCGTGCGGGCGACGCTCGACGCCTGGGTTCTCCTGGTCGAGATCAACCGCTAGAGCATGACCCCGAAAAATGTGAAACGGCTTTCGGAGAAGATCATGCTCGAACGAGAACCTCCGGCACGATGATCCTTTATCCCGCGATCGACCTCAAGGGCGGCCAGGTGGTGCGCCTCGTCCAGGGCGACATGGACCGCGCCACGGTCTACGGCGCCAACCCCTCGGTGCGCGCCGCGGCCTTCGCCGCGGCCGGCTTCGAGTGGCTGCACGTGGTCGATCTCGACGGCGCCTTCGCCGGGCGCGGGGTCAACGAGGCGGCGGTGCGGGGCATCCTCGCCGCGACCGGCCTCCAGGTGCAGCTCGGCGGCGGCATCCGCGACATGGCGGCGGTCGAGCGCTGGCTCGCGGCCGGGGTGGCCCGCGTGATCCTCGGCACCGCGGCGGTGCGCGACCCGGATTTCGTGCGCGAAGCGGCCCGCGCCCACCCCGGCAGGATCGCTGTCGGCATCGATGCCCGCGACGGCAAGGTCGCGGTCGAGGGCTGGGCGGAGACCGCGGAGCTGACGGCGCTCGAGCTGGCGCAGCGCTTCGCCGATGCCGGCGTGGCCGCCATCGTCCACACCGATATCGCCCGCGACGGCCTCCTCAAGGGCCTGAACCTCGACGCTACCAGGGCGCTGGCCGAGGCAGTGCCGATCCCGGTGATCGCCTCGGGCGGCCTCGCGGGGCTCGCCGACATCGAGGCGCTGCTCCGCCCCGAGAACCGCCTCATCGCCGGCGCCATCGCCGGCCGCGCCCTCTATGACGGCCGGCTCGACCCCGCCGCCGCGATCGCGCGGCTCCGCGCCGCCGCGGAGAAGGTCTGAGCCGTGCTCAAGGTCCGCGTCATCCCCTGCCTCGACGTGAAGGACGGGCGCGTCGTCAAGGGCGTGCGCTTCGTCGACCTGGTCGATGCCGGCGACCCGGTGGAAGCGGCCAAGGCCTACGACGCCGCGGGCGCCGACGAGCTCTGCTTCCTCGACATCACCGCGAGCCATGAGGAGCGCGCCATCCTCCTCGACGTGGTGGCGCGGACGGCCGAGGCCTGCTTCATGCCGGTGACCGTTGGCGGCGGGGTCCGCACGGTCGCCGACGTCCGCGCCTTGATGCTGGCGGGTGCCGACAAGGTCTCGATCAACTCCGCCGCGGTCGCCGACCGGGCGATCGTCGCCGCGGCTGCCGACAAGTTCGGCGCCCAGGCGATCGTCGTCGCGGTCGATGCCAAGCGGGTCTCGGCCGCGGGCGATGAGCCGCGCTGGGAGATCTTCACCCACGGCGGCCGGCGGCCGACCGGGCTCGACGCCGTCGCCTATGCCGCCGAGGTGGCGCGGCTCGGCGCCGGCGAGATCCTCCTCACCTCGATGGACCGCGACGGCACCCAGCACGGCTACGACCTCGCGCTGACCCGCGCGGTCGCCGACGCCGTGCCGGTGCCGGTGGTGGCCTCGGGCGGGGTCGGCACGCTCGACCACCTGGTCGCAGGCGTGCGCGAGGGGCATGCCAGCGCCGTGCTGGCGGCCTCGATTTTCCATTTCGGGACCTATAGCGTGCGCGACGCCAAGGACCACATGGCGGCCGCCGGCATCCCGGTGCGCCGCGACCCCCCGCGGGAGACGGCAGCATGATGTCAGCGGGAGCAGCGGCGCCCGTCATGCCGGACGGGCGCAGCGCGATCCGGGATCCGGGTCTCGGCTTCTGCGCCGGCTCCCGGCTCCCGGCTCTCCGCTTCGCTTCGGCCGGGATGGCGGCAGGGGGCGAGGCCAGGCCATGAGCGGCTTTTCGCTGGACGATCTGGAGCTGATCGTCGCGAGCCGGGTCGCGGCCGATTCCGGCCGGTCCTATACCCGCCAGCTTCTCGACAAGGGCGTCGAGCACTGCGCCAAGAAGTTCGGCGAGGAGGCCTTCGAGGTCGCCTTGGCCGCCGTCCGCGGCGACCCCGCGGCGACCGCGGGGGAAGCGGCCGACGTGCTCTACCACCTCCTCGTCCTGCTTCGCGCCGCCGGCGTGCCGCTGGCCGAGGTGATGGCGGCGCTGGAAGGCCGGACTGCCCAGTCCGGCCTCGCCGAAAAAGCCGCGCGGCCGAAGGACTGACCGCGGTGGACAGCCGTGCGCCTTCGGTGGCCTCGCCCTATCTCGTGCTGCCGCGCGAGGAGTGGGCCTCGCTCCGCGCCGACACCCCGCTCACCCTCGGCGCGGCCGACATCGACCGGCTGCGCTCGCTGAACGACCCGCTCGACCTCGCCGAGGTCGAGGCGATCTACCTGCCGATCAGCCGCCTGCTGTCGCTCTACGTCGCGGCGACCCAGCAGCTCTTCCGGGCGACGAAATCGTTCCTCGGCTCGAAGAACGGCAAGGTGCCGTATGTCATCGGCATCGGCGGCTCGGTCGCGGTCGGGAAATCGACCACCGCGCGCCTGCTCCAGGCGCTGCTCGGGCGCTGGCCCAACACGCCCAAGGTCGACCTCGTCACGACCGACGGCTTCCTCTACCCCAACGCCGTCCTCGCCGCCCGCGGGCTGATGGAGCGCAAGGGCTTCCCCGAGAGCTACAACGTTTCGGCGCTGCTCCGCTTCCTGTCGGCGATCAAGGCCGGGCAGGGCCATGTCGCGGCGCCGGTCTATTCCCATCTCGTCTACGACGTGCAGGCGGGCGAGGCGATCGTGATCGACCGGCCCGACATCCTGATCGTCGAGGGGCTGAACGTGCTCCAGGTCGCCCGCCCGCCGAAGGGCGGCAAGGCGATCCCGTTCGTCTCCGACTATTTCGATTTCTCGATCTATATCGACGCCGACGAGGCGCTGATCCGCCAATGGTACGTCGAGCGCTTCATGCGCCTGCGCGCCACCGCGTTCCGCGACCCGAAGAGCTATTTCCAGAAATATGCCGAGGTCTCGCAGGCCGAGGCGCTGGAGATGGCGGAGCGGCTGTGGAGCCGCATCAACCTGCCGAACCTGCGCGAAAACATCCTGCCGACGCGCTACCGCGCCGGCCTCGTCCTCCGCAAGGCCGCCGACCACCGCATCGAGGAAGTCGCGCT
>DASZVN010000188.1:0-13104 GCA_035547055.1 Hyphomicrobiales bacterium | reverse complement strand
TGAGCTTTTCCGCAAGGCGATGGACAAGATCGGATTGGAGTCGCCGCGCTCGCATCTCGCGCGCAGCCTCCCCGACGCGCTGTTGGCCATCGAGGATATCGGCCTGCCCGCGATCATCCGCCCGTCCTTCACGCTCGGCGGCAACGGCGGCGGCATTGCCTACAACCGCGAGGAGTTCCTCGAGATCGTGGAGCGCGGCCTCGACGCCTCGCCCACCAGCGAAGTGCTGATCGAGGAATCCGTGCTGGGCTGGAAGGAATTCGAGATGGAGGTGGTCCGCGACAAGGCGGACAACTGCATCATCGTCTGCTCCATCGAAAACATCGACCCCATGGGCGTGCACACCGGCGATTCGATCACGGTGGCGCCCGCGCTGACGCTGACCGACAAGGAATATCAGCGGATGCGCGACGCCTCGATCGCCGTGCTGCGCGAGATCGGGGTGGAGACGGGCGGCTCCAACGTCCAGTTCGCGATCAACCCGGCCGACGGCCGCATGGTCGTCATCGAGATGAACCCGCGGGTGTCGCGCTCCTCGGCGCTGGCCTCGAAGGCGACCGGCTTCCCGATCGCCAAGGTCGCGGCCAAGCTCGCCGTCGGCTACACCCTCGACGAGATCGAGAACGACATTACCGGCGGCGCCACCCCGGCCTCGTTCGAGCCGACCATCGACTACGTGGTCGTGAAGATCCCGCGCTTCGCCTTCGAGAAGTTCCCCGGCGCCGAGCCGCTGCTGACCACCTCGATGAAGTCGGTCGGCGAGGCCATGGCCATCGGGCGCACCTTTCCCGAGGCGTTGCAGAAGGCGCTGCGCTCGCTCGAAACCGGCCTCACCGGCCTCGACGAGGTCGCGATCGGCGGGCTCGGCGAGGACGACGACCGCAACGCCATCGCCCGCGCGCTGGCCCAGCCGACGCCCGACCGCCTGCTTCGCGTCGCCCAGGCGCTCCGCCTCGGCGCGAGCGTCGAGCAGATTCACGAGGCCTGCCGCTTCGACCCCTGGTTCATCCGCGAGATCGCGAGCCTGGTCGAGGCCGAGGGGAAGGTCCGCGCCCTCGGGCTGCCGCAGACGCCGGGCGCCCTGCGTGGCCTCAAGGCGATGGGCTTCTCCGACGCCCGCCTCGCCAAGCTCGCGGGCATTCCCGAAGCCGAGGTCACGGCGCTGCGTCAGCGGCTCGGCGTCAGGCCCGTGTTCAAGCGCATCGACACCTGCGCCGCCGAGTTCGCCTCGCCGACCGCCTACATGTACTCGACCTACGCACCGCTCTTCGCCGGCGCCCCGGCCGACGAGGCCCGGCCTTCGGACCGCCGGAAGATCGCGATCCTCGGCGGCGGGCCGAACCGGATCGGCCAGGGCATCGAGTTCGACTATTGCTGCTGCCACGCCTGCTTCGCGCTGTCGGACGCCGGGTTCGAGACCATCATGGTCAACTGCAACCCGGAGACCGTCTCGACCGACTACGACACCTCGGACCGCCTCTATTTCGAGCCGCTGACCGCCGAGGACACGCTGGAGGTCCTGGCCTGCGAGCAGCGGGCCGGCACGCTCGCGGGCGTCATCGTCCAGTTCGGTGGGCAGACGCCGCTGAAGCTCGCCCGCGCGCTGGAACAGGCCGGCATCCCGATCCTCGGCACCTCGCCGGACTCGATCGACCTCGCCGAGGACCGCGACCGCTTCAAGCACCTCCTCGACCGGCTGAAGCTGCGCCAGCCGGAGAACGGAACCGCGACCTCGGCGGAGCAGGCCCGGGCGATCGCCGAGCGGATCGGCTACCCGGTGGTGATCCGCCCCTCCTACGTGCTCGGCGGCCGCGCCATGGAGATCGTGCGCGACGAGACCCAGCTCGAGCGCTACATGCGCGAGGCGGTCGTAGTCTCGGGCGACAGCCCGGTCCTGATCGACCGCTACCTGTCGGACGCGATCGAGGTCGACGTCGACGCGCTCTGCGATGGCGAGCGCGTCTTCGTCGCCGGCATCATGGAGCACATCGAGGAGGCCGGCATCCATTCCGGCGACAGCGCCTGCTCGCTGCCGCCCCATTCGCTGACCCCTGCCAAGATCGCGGAGCTGACCGAGCAGACCGAGCGGCTTGCCAAAGCGCTCAAGGTCGGCGGCCTGATGAACGTCCAGTACGCGATCAAGGACGGCACGATCTACGTGCTCGAGGTCAATCCGCGCGCCTCGCGGACGGTACCCTTCGTCGCGAAGTCGATCGGTATCCCCGTCGCCAAGATCGCGGCGCGGGTGATGGCCGGCGAGAAGCTCGACGGCTTCGGCCTCACGCGCGCGCCGCTCAGCCATATCGCGGTCAAGGAGGCGGTGTTCCCGTTCGCCCGCTTCCCAGGAGTCGACACCATCCTCGGCCCCGAGATGCGCTCGACCGGCGAGGTGATGGGACTCGACCGCTCCTTCCCGGTCGCCTTCGCCAAGAGCCAGATCGGCTCCGGCACCCGGGTGCCGCATGAGGGCACGGTGTTCGTCTCGGTGCGCGACCGCGACAAGGACCGCATCCTGCCGACGATCCGTCTTCTCGCCGATCTCGGCTTCGCCATCGTCGCCACCGCCGGAACCCAGCGCTTTTTGGTCGAGCACGGCGTTTCCGCCAAGAAGATCAACAAGGTGCTGGAAGGCCGGCCGCACGTCGTCGACGCCATCAAGAACGGCGAGGTGCAGCTCGTCTTCAATACGACCGAGGGCGCCCAGGCGCTGGCCGACAGCCGTTCGCTCCGCCGCGCCGCCCTCTTGCACAAAGTCCCCTATTACACCACCCTATCTGGAGCGATCGCCGCGGCGCAGGGCATCGGTGCGTACCTCGCCGGCGATCTGGAGGTGCGGGCGCTCCAGTCCTATTTCGCCTGACGGTTGAGGGGCCGCGGGCGTTTCCGCGCCGCATCAAGAGGTTTGCACTCCGGCGTGCCAGGGCCCGGACGGCCCGGCGTGCTGGAGATTATTGCGTCGAGAGAAGGTGAGATGGACAAGATCCCGATGACCGCGAACGGCTATCTGGCGCTTGAGAGCGAGCTCAAGCGGCTGACGGCGGAAGAGCGGCCGCGCATCATCCAGGCGATCTCGGACGCGCGCACCCATGGCGACCTCTCGGAAAATGCCGAATATCATGCCGCCAAGGAGCAGCAGAGCCTGAACGAGGGCCGCATCGCCGAGGTCGAGAGCATCCTCGCCCGCGCCGACGTGATCGACCCCTCGAAGCTCCGCGGCGACACCATCACCTTCGGCGCGACGGTGAAGCTCGTCGACGAGGATACCGAGGAAGAGAAGACCTACCAGATCGTGGGCGAGGTCGAAGCCGACGTGCGCTCCGGCCGGATCTCGATTTCCTCGCCGATCGCCCGCGCCCTGGTCGGCAAGCGCGTCGGCGACCAGGTCGAGGTCGCCGCGCCCGGCGGCGCCAAGAGCTACGAGGTGCTGGCCGTCCGGTTCGCGTAATGATTTCCGCAGGGGCCTCACCCTCACCCAGTCGCCAGCTCACGCCGGCGACTGCACCTCTCCCGGAGGGAGAGGTGCGAGGTTACGGCGCCGGCGTGACAGGCCGGCGCTTTAACCCCTCACGAAGGCGGCCATGCTGACCCCGGTCGTCGAGATCGCCGGCGCCCCGCCTTTTGCTGCGGCGGATCGTGCCGGCTGGGTCGAGGCGCTGGAAGACGGCGCGGTTCTCGTGTTTCCCGACCTTGCCTTCCCTCTCCAGCCGGAGGAGGAGCTCTTCGTCGAGCGCCCGTTCGCGAGCGGGCGGAGCAAGAACGTCAACATCCGGGGCGACGACGCGCGGCCGCGCGGCGCTGCCGGCAGCCCGGACCAGCAGCATGCGCTGGCCGCCCTGCTCCGGCGCTACCGCGCGTTCTGCCGCGACCTGATCGCGGCCGCCCTGCCCGCCTATGAAGGCCACCTCGACTTCGCCGGCACCTCGTATCGCCCCTTCGAGGCGGCCGCGCGGGAAGCGAGCTGGCGCAAGGACGACCAGCGCCTCCACGTCGACGCCTTCCCCTCCAACCCGGTCGGCGAGCGCCGCATCCTGCGCGTCTTCACCAACGTCAATCCGGCTGGCGTGCCACGCGTCTGGCGCGTCGGCGAGGATTTTTCGACGATGGCGGAGCGCTTCCTGCCGCGAGTGCCGCCGTATTCGGCCGCGACGGCGCGATTTCTCGCCCTCGTCGGCGCCACCAAGGCGCGGCGATCGGAATACGACCACATCATGCTCCACCTGCACGATGGCCTGAAGCGCGACCTCGCCTATCAGGCGGCGTGTCCCCAGCGCGAGATCGCCTTCTCGCCGGGGCGCACCTGGGTGACGTTCAGCGACCTCGTGATGCACAGCGTCCAGAGCGGCCAGTACATGCTGGAGCAGACCATCCGCTTGCCGGTCGAGGCCCAGGCCGATCCGGCCAAGAGTCCGCAGCGCATCCTCGCGCGCCACCTGGGGCGCCCGCTGCATTGAGCTGTCGTTCAGCGGTGACGCCCCCTCCACCATGCTTCGCATGGGCCTCCCCCGCTTCGCGGGGGAGGAACGGACGACACCGCTGCAGATCTACCCCCGCGAAGCGGGGGAGGTGGCAAGCGCAGCGAGCCGGAGGGGGCCCGTGCACCGGCCCTGACGGAGAATGAGCGATCCGCCAGTCTGGGTGCTCACCGACGGCAAGGCCGGGGACGAGCAGCCCTGCATCGGCGTCGCCGAGGCGCTCGGCGTCAGCCCGGAAACGCGGCGGGTCCGGCCGAAGCCGCCGTGGTCGTGGCTGATGCCGCGCGGGCCGATCGATCCGGCCGAGGCACCTGGTCGTGCGGGAAGCCCGATTGCCCCGCCCTACCCTGCGCTCGCGATCGCCTCGGGCCGTCGCGCCATTCCGTATTTGCGAAAGTTGAAGGACATTTCTTCCTCGACATTCACCCTGCTTCTCAAGGACCCGCGGACCGGCGCCGCGAGCGCAGACCTGATCTGGGTGCCCGAATACGACGCCCTCCGCGGCCCGAACGTCATCACCTCGCTGACGACGCCGCATCGGATTTCCGCTGGCCGCCTCGCCGCGCTCCGCGCCTCACCCGATCCTCGTCTCGCTCCGCTGAAGTCCCCGCGGGTCGCGGTTCTCGCTGGCGGCGACAGCCGCCATGTCCGCTTCCGCGCCGCCGACATCGGCCGCCTCGTCGAGGGGCTGCGGAGCCTCGCCGAGGCCGGCGCCGCCCTCATGATCACGACCTCGCGCCGAACGCCGCCGGCGCTGAAGGAGGCGCTCGTCCGCGTTGCAGCGGCCAGCGGCGGCTTCTACTGGGATGGGACCGGGGACAATCCTTATGCCGCCATGCTGGCGCTCGCCGACGCCATTGTGGTGACGGCCGACTCCGCCAATATGGTAGGCGAAGCCACTGCAACCGGCGCCGCCGTCCTCCTGTTCGAACTGCCCGGCGGCTACGACAAGCATCTCTTCCTGTTCGACCGCCTGGAGCGTTACGGGGCGCTCAGGCGGTTTACCGGCCGCCTGGAGACCTTTACCTATCCTCCGCTCGACTCGACCGCGTTCGTCGCCGATGCCGTCCGCCGTGCGCTCGCCGCTCGCGGAGTTGCGCTCGGTGGAGCCGGCCCCCTGGGGTGATTGTTGATGACTGCAACTCATGCTCGCCTGATCGTCCTCGGCTCCGGCCCTGCCGGCTACACCGCGGCGATCTACGCTGCGCGCGCGATGCTCGAGCCGATCCTGATCGCCGGCATCCAGCCCGGCGGCCAGCTCACCATCACCACCGACGTCGAAAACTACCCGGGCTATGCCGAATCGGTGCAGGGCCCCTGGCTGATGGACGAGATGCAGCGCCAGGCGGTCCGCTTCGGCACGCGCTTCGTCAACGACCACGTCGCCGAAGTCGATCTGGACCACCGGCCGTTCCGCCTCAAGGGGGAGTCCGGCCAGGAATGGACCTGCGACGCCCTCGTCGTCGCGACCGGCGCCCAGGCCAAGTGGCTCGGCATCCGGGGCGAGGAGCACCTCAAGGGCCACGGCGTCTCGGCCTGCGCCACCTGCGACGGCTTCTTCTTCCGCGGCAAGGAGGTGGCGGTCGTCGGCGGCGGCAACACCGCGGTCGAGGAGGCACTGTTCCTCACCAACTTCGCGACCAAGGTCACGGTGATCCATCGCCGCGACGCGTTCCGCGCCGAGCGCATCCTGCAGGACCGGTTGTTCGCCAACCCCAAGGTCGAGGTGCGCTGGAACGCGATCGTCGACGACATCCTGGGCTCGGGCACGCCGCCCTCCGTCTCGGCCATCCGACTGCGCGACACCGCGACCGGCACGCTGTCCGAGATTCCGGTCGATGGCGTGTTCGTCGCGATAGGCCATGCCCCGGCGACCGAGCTCTTCGTCGGCAAGCTCGATCTCACGCCGGCGGGCTACATCAAGGTGCGGCCGGGAACCTCGCAGACCGCGATCCCCGGCGTCTTCGCCGCCGGCGACGTGACCGACGACGTCTACCGCCAGGCGGTCACCGCCGCGGGCATGGGCTGCATGGCGGCGCTCGATGCCGAACGCTTCCTTGCCGCCGACGAGTCCAGCCGCCTCGCAGCGGAGTGAAACGGGGGACCCCTTGGCGCTCGACTGGGACAAGCTGCGCATCTTCCACGCGGCGGCGGAGGCCAAGAGCTTCACCCACGCTGGCGACCGGCTCGGCCTGTCGCAATCGGCGGTGAGCCGCCAGGTCTCGGCGCTGGAGCAGGAGCTGCACGTCCCGCTGTTCCATCGCCACGCCCGCGGCCTGATCCTGACGGAGCAAGGCGATCTCCTGTTCCAGACCACGCAGGAGGTGTTCAGCAAGCTCGAGGCGACCAAGGTCGCGCTGACCGACTCGCGCGAGCGGCCGAGCGGCGAATTGCGGGTCACCGCCACGGTCGGCATCGGCTCGATGTGGCTGACGCCCCGGCTCGGCGAGTTCTTCGAGCGCTACCCCGAGGTTTCGGTCCGCCTGATCCTGTCGGACGACGAGCTCGACCTCTCGATGCGCGAGGCCGACATCGCGATCCGCCTGCGCCAGCCGCAGCAGGCCGAGCTGATCCAGCGCCGGCTGTTCACGGTGCACTTCCACGTCTACGCCGCACCGGAATACATCGCCCGCTTCGGCACGCCGCAGAGCCGGGCCGACCTCGACCACCACCGCCTGCTCGCCTTCGGCGGGCCGATCCCGAGCTTCCTTTTGAACGTCAACCGGCTGACCAATGCCGCGCCGGACGCCCAGCAGGGCCGCCCCGCTGTGCTCGTGGTCAACAACATCATCGCGCTGAAGCGCTCGGTCGAGAACGGCGTCGGCCTCGGCGTCCTGCCCGACTACATGATCGAGCCGTCGAGCCGGCTGATCCAGGTTCTCACCGACGAAAGCATGCCCGGCCTCGACGCCTTCCTCGCCTACCCCGAGGAGATGAAGAGCGTCGCCCGCGTCAACGCGTTCCGCGACTTCCTGATCTCCAAGGCCCAGCGCTGGTCGTACTGACAGCCGCGCGCTGTTGGCGACGCGCCCAGGGGCATCGCCGCGGTCGACGGCACGTAATAAACAAAATCCGCGAGTGATTTTCTGGCTCGCTTCAAAAGCCAGACATCGCTATAGTTGGATTTGCTGTCGGGAAAGGAGCGCAAACCATGCGTACCACCCTGGCCTCGCGATGTTCGCTTCTCCTTTGGGCAGCCGCGATCACGCTCTTGCTGCCCGCGGCAGCCGCTCTGGCTCAGAAATTCCAAGTCATGCCGGTCGTGGAGAAGAAGGTCTCGCGGCTTCCACCCGGGCCGTTGTTCTGGCGCGTCGACAACTTCCCCACGCTCGCCGCAGCCCAGGCGGCAGCCGGGCCGACGGCGCTGGCGGCGGAAGTCGCGGGGAAGGCCTGGCTCTTCACGCTCGGTCCTCCCGGCGGGTCGTCGCCGGGCGGCAGCAAGGCCGCCGAGATCGGGCCGATCCCTCCGTTCCCTGCCTCCGAATACCTGCTGCGCATCAATCGGGGCAGCGGGCCGCCCGGCGCCAAGACGCCGGTGCATATGCATCCTGGGTCGGAGACCTTCTATGTGCTCGCGGGTGAATTGACCCAGAAGACGCCGGATGGCCTGCGTCACGCATCGGCGGGTCACGCGATGCCCGGGCATCCGCCCGGCACCCCCATGCAGGTGTCCAGCAGCGGCAAGACGGACCTCACCGCCCTGGTCATGTTCGTCGCAGACGCCACCAGGCCGTTCTCGACCCCGACGACCATGCCGTGAGGGCGCGCTCGCGGGCGATCCACCTTCATAGGCATGGCCGCTTGTTGATGAATCCACATAGCAGCCATGCGACATTCCGGCTTGCCGCGGAAGCCGCGCGGCGGGAAACAGATAGGGCACCTATCGTTCGGCGCTGCCCACCTCTCTTCCTCCCGGCAGCGTAGCGGCGGTAGCTGCTGATCTCCGGAGGCGGAGCGTCGAGCCCCCATTTGGCGCTGCTCTCCGAAGTCTCGGCCGAGCCTCAGGGCTCGGCCTTTTTCTTGGCAATCGTCACGCCGGCGCGACCAAGAGCCCGAGCGATGCGAGAAGCGCAAGGTTGCGCTCGACGCCCTCGGCGGTGATCGTCGGGGCCGCGGCACCAGCCGAGGGGCTGGCGGCGAGCGCGTCGGCCAGATCCGTCATCAGAGCCGCCCGGTCGCGGGTGCCGTCGAGGAGGCGGAGGAAGCGCCGCGCCACGTCGTCCTCGATCGTCACGCGGGCGTGGCGCAGATTGACGATGACACTGCCGCTTTCGCTGAGCTGCCGCGCAATCAGGCTCGCTTCCGGCCGCTCCGTCACGGCCTTGGTCAAGCGCGGCGGATAGAGGTGCATGTCGACCTGTTCGGCGGCATAGGCGCGGAACAGGGCTGCTGCCAGCGCATCGACCTCCGCCTCCGATGGCGCGGCCCCACCAGGGAGACGCGCCGCGGCCGCGGCAACCAGGTCGCCGAAAGCGACTGCTTCCGGCCAGCGCTCGCCGAGCACCAGCGCTGCCGCCTTGACCAGGGGGCGGTCGGCGACGAGGGCGACGCCGCGCGTGGTGCGGTACCTTGCTGCGCCCGCGCCGGCGGGATCGGCGACGCCCTCCTCGGGGACCAAATGGCCGGCGAGATAGTGAAGCCGCACGCAATCGGGCCCGACCGTCCGGTCGAGCGCCACCGCAGCATGGCACAGCAGCGTCTGGCGGAAGCTGCGGCAGGCGAGGAAGTCGAGATATTGCTCGCGCTCGAGGGCGGCATCGGGCGGGAAACGGTCGAGCAGCCGCGCGACATAGCCTGGCATGAGGCCGAGATGCGACTGGGCGAACCGCGCCTCGGACAGATATTGCAGGCCGTGGCGCCCGGCCTCGGCAACGACGTCGTGGAACAGGAACGCCGTCGCCCCGGCATCGAGGTCGTCGTGGAAGACCACCTCGTCCGACATCCCGTTCAGCCGGTCGAGCTGCTCGGCGAGGACGCGGGCGTAGCCTTCCTCCTGCGGAACCAGCGCCGCGATCAGGCCGACGATGGCGCGCCCTTCGCGGATCTTCTCCGCCGGGTCGCTCATCGCGCGCACGTGGTAGAGCATGATGTCGCGCGCGGCGTCGCGGAAGCGCGACCCCGGCAAGGCGTTGTAGCTGACATAGGCGACGCCCTGCGGCGCGAGGTTGCGCGCGAAAATCTCCCACATCTTCTCGCGCACCGCCGCTGGCACCCAGGAATAGACCCCATGCGCGACGATGTAGTCGAACGTGCCGAAATCGGGCGTGATCTCGTCGATGCCGCAATGCTCCAGTCGGACATTGGCGAGGCCGAGCTCGGCGACGTTCTGGCGGCCGATCGCGATGGAGCGGCCGCTGAGGTCGATGCCGACGAATTCGCTGCCGGGATGCTGGTAGGCCATCGCGGCCAGGTTGCCGCCGACGCCGCAGCCGAGCTCCAGCACACGGCAGCGCGTCGCCGGCGCCGGCGCCACGCCGTAGTGCCCGGCGATAGTGGCGAGGCGGTCGGGATGGGTCTGCGGCAGCGGGTGGCTGGGGTAGAGGACCGTGTCGTAGGGAGTCTCCACCGCGTCCATCCGCCCTCCTCCGCTCAGCCGACAAGGAGGCCGAGGCGTGCCAGCATCCTGAGGTTGGCCGCCACCGCCTCCGCCGTCACCGCCGGGGTCGCCGCCGCGCTCGCCCCGACTGCGAGCGCTGCGGCGAGGTCGGCGGCGCTCCGGGTGCCGTCGACGAGGCCGAGGAAGCGTCGGACCGTCTCATCCTCCAGGGCCACCACGCCGTGGCGCAGCGTCGTCACCAGCGGCCCCGCTTCGGCCTCGCGCCGTGCCAGAAGGCTGACGCACGGGCGCTCGCCCACGGTCGCGACGAGCCGCGGCGGCGCGACGTGGAGCTCGACCTCTTCCCGACAGAACGCGCGGAACAACGTCGTCGCCAGCGCCTCGATCTGTTCGGCGCGGTCGGCGAAGAGGATGCCGCGCGCGGCGAGGCCGTCGAGCGCGTGGGCGGCCAGTTCGTCGAACCGGATGGCGGCGGGCCAGGCCTCCGCCAGGCGCAGCAGCGCCATCTTG
The DNA here is from genome assembly GCA_035547055.1 of Hyphomicrobiales bacterium. Lineage (GTDB taxonomy): Bacteria > Pseudomonadota > Alphaproteobacteria > Rhizobiales > Methylopilaceae > DASZVN01. The sequence continues at coordinate 2,565 of DASZVN010000188.1, read as the reverse complement.
CTCGGCCGATGATCGGTCGCAAGCGTCGCTCCCTTGCCGAAGCGGAACGTCGCCACGCCCTCTGCCGCCGGATCGACGCCCCGATCGACCTCGGCCATCCCGGCGATCCAGCATCTGCGCACCGCGGCGGGCCCGACGCCACGGTCGAGCCGCACCTCGGCATGGCACAGCAGGCTCTCGCGAAAGCCGCGCCCGACCAGGAAATCGAGATATTGCTCGCGCGCGACGAAATCCTCCGCCGGGATCCGCTCGACGAGCCGCGCGGCCGTCTCGCCGTGCTGGCCGAAGCTCGTATGGGCGAAGGTCGCCTCGCCGAGATATTGCAGCCCGGCAGCGGCCGCGTCGGCGGCGAAGTCGGCGACGAAAAAGGCCCTGGCACCGGGGTCGAGATCGTCGTGAAAAAGCACCGCGTCGGGGGTGCGCGCGACACGCTCGGCCTGCTCGCGCAGCAGGATGCCGTAGGGCTTGTCGGGCGCGCTCGCCTCGGCCAGGAGGCGCATCAGCGCCCGGCCCTGCGCCACCCGCTCGCTCGCATCCGCGATGGCCGCAACGTGGTGCAGCATCATCGTCCGGGCGAGGTCGCGAAGATAGGAGCCGGGATAGGCGTTGTAGCTGACATAGGCGACGCCCTGCGGCGCGAGCTGACGGCAGGCGATCGCCAGAACCCGGTCGCGGACCGGCTGCGGCACCCAGGAATAGACGCCGTGAGCGACGATGTAGTCGAACCGGCCGAAGCCGTCGTCGACCGCCATGATGTCGGCGTGGCGGAGCGTCACATTGGTCAGGCCGAGCGCGGCGAGCCGGGCACCGCCGGCCGCGATGGCCTCGCCGCTGAGGTCGATGCCGACGAACTCGCTCTCCGGCAGGGCGTAAGCCATCGGCAGGAGGTTGCCGCCGGCGCCGCAGCCGAGTTCCAGCACGCGGCAACGGCCGGGCGGCGCCGGCTCCATCCCGAACAGCGTCGCGATCGTGGCGAGCCGGCCGGGATGGGTCTGCGCAAAGGGGTGGCTCGGATAGCGGACGGCATCGTACGCGAACGCCGCGCCGGTGCCTCCGGCCGTTGCCTCCCCCGCCGCGGCCAAGGATCAGGCCGCCGCTTGGCGGCTCGCAACGACCTGGTCGGCAAGGCGGCCCGACAGCTCGGCGAGGTGGTCGAAGCGCGCGACGAAGCTGCCGGTGCCGGCCGAGGCCGAGCGCAGCTCGACGATCAGGTCGCCCATGTCGGCCTCCGGGATCAGCGCCACCACGACGTCCCAGCCGGGCCAGTCGGGGCGGGCATCGAAGCCGAGGATCTGGCCGCGCCGCGCCGAGACGATGGCATTGATCTTGGCCGTCGCCTCGCTTGGCACCGTGATCTCGACATGGAGCACCGGCTCCAGCAGCACCGGCTGGCACTGCGGCACGCCCTCGCTCATGCCGATGCGGGCAGCCGCCTGGAACGCGGCATCCGACGAGTCGACCGCATGATAGGAGCCGTCGACCAGGGTCACGGCAAAATCGACCATCGGAAAGCCGAGCGGCCCCGCCTTCAGGAAGTCGCGCACGCCTTTCTCGACCGAGGGGAAGAACTGGCGCGGCACCACGCCGCCGGTGACCTTCTCTGCGAACCGGAAGCCCTCGCCGCGCGCCAGCGGAGCAATCTCCAGCACCACGTCGCCGAACTGGCCGTGGCCGCCGGTCTGCTTCTTGTGGCGCCCACGGACGGTGGCGGCCTTGCGGATGGTCTCGCGGTAGCCGATCGACGGCGGCCGGCTGGTCACGTCGACGCCGAAGCGGCCCGACAGCCGCTCGATCGCGACGCGGAGATGCATCTCGCCCTGGCCTTCGAGGCGCATCTCGCTGGCCTCCTCGTCGTGGGCGAAGCGGTAGGATGGGTCCTCGTCGAGCAGCTTCGCCACGGCGGCCGACACCTTGACCTCGTCCTTGCGTTCGGTCGGCGTCACCGCGACTGCGAGCACCGGCGCGGGGGTCGGCGACCCGGACAACGCCACGCCGGCCGGGAGCTTGCCGGTGGAGACCAGTTCGCCGGTCGCGACCGGGTCGAGCTTGGCCAACGCCATCGTCTCGCCCGGCCCGGCCTCCGCGACCTTGACCGCGGCTGCACCGGTCAGGCGCTGCATCGCGGCGATGCGGGCCGACTGGCCGCCGCTGCCGGTGACGGTGGCGCCGTCCGCAATCGTGCCGCGCAGCATGCGCACCACCGAGAGCTTGCCGCCATGGGGCGTGTGCATGGATTTCATGACGAAGGCGAGCGGGTCGCCGGTCGGCTCGATGCCGTGACGCGCCGCGGTGGCGGTGACGCCCGGCGCCTCGTGCCGGAGTGCCTTCAGCAAGCGCAGCACGCCGTTGCCGTGGAGCGCCGAGCCGAGCAGCACCGGCACCACCTGGCCGGCGCGGAGCTCGCGGGCGAGGTCGTCGAACACCCGGTCGCGCGGCGGCTCGATCTCCTCCAGGAGCTGCTCGAGCAGCGAATCGTCATGGTCGGCCAGCCGCTCCAGCATGCGGTAGCGCGCTTCCTTGGAGCGTGGGCGCTCGCCGTCCTCCAGCTCGACGACGTTGGACGGG
>DASZVN010000187.1:0-21852 GCA_035547055.1 Hyphomicrobiales bacterium | reverse complement strand
GTCGCCGAGGCCAACCAGGGCGGCGAGATGGTGCGCGCGGTGATCGGCCAGGTCGATCCCGCGGTGCCGGTGACGCTGGTCCGCGCGACGCGGGGCAAGTGGCTCCGCGCCGAGCCGGTCGCCGCGCTCTACGCCCAGGGCCGGGTGAAGCACGCCGGCATGTTCCCGGCGCTGGAGGACGAGATGTGCGACTTCGGCCGCGACGGCCTGTCGTCGGGCCACTCGCCCGACCGGCTCGACGCGCTGGTCTGGGCCGTGAGCCACCTGATGGCCGCCCCCCGCGGCGGGCCCCGGGTGAGGGGGCTGTAAGGGAGGTTCATTGACTGTTTACCGGGGCCAGCCTATTTGAGGCACGGACCTATCAATTTGATAGATTCAATGGCCGTCAGACCGGACGAGACAAGACCTGCTCCGCCGCGCCCCGAGCGCCTGCTCGAGATCATTCGCTTTCTCGCCACCCAGTCCGAAACGGTCGTTCTGACCGAGCATGCGCGTGGGCGGATGGAGGAACGGGACATTCTCGACGTCGATCTGTTTCGCGTGCTGCGCACCGGCCGGATCGTAGGCCGCATTGCGGCCGGAAAGGGCGCGGGCGAATGGAAGTGCAAGGTGGTGTCGGAAATCAAGGGCGCGCGTGAAGTCGGAGCGGTGACGGTTGTCCAGCGAGAGCGGACGCTGATTGTGTTGACGGTTGAGTGGGAGGACGAGTGATGCGCGGCAAGAACGATTTCCATATCGATGGCCGCGAACTGGCGGCCGAACCGCTGCATTACACCGCCTGCGGCCTCGATGATGTCTATCTCCTCAATGGGTTTCGTATCGAAGAGACCGACTACGGCCGCGGCATCGCCGTGGAGAACGTCGATGCCCTGCATGCGGCGATCGGGCTCAACCTCGTCACCCGGCGCAAGCGCCTCGACGGCAAGGAGCTTCGCTTCCTGCGCAAGCAGATGGATCTGACCCAGGCCGAACTGGCGCTGCGGCTGGGCGTCGACGCGCAAACGGTCGCCCGCCACGAGAAGGGCGAGACCCGGATCGACGGCCCTACCGATGGGCTGGTGCGATTCATCTATATTCTGTCGTTCATGCCGCGCGAAGAACTGGCGGAGCTTGCGGAACAGGTGGGGGCGCTGCTTGAAGCCGACGAGCCGATGCACGTTCCCCCGTTGAGGTTCGCAACGACCAAGAAGGGCTGGGCCGAGGCGGCCTGAGAGACTGGCGGCAATCCCGTTCGAAGGCCGGCTTCACGCCGGCCTTTCTTTTTCGCGAGGTCCTACCGTGCCGAACCTTCTCGATCGCCTCCTCGCCCGCGCGCCGCGGCCGCCGGAGCGGAAGGACAGCCGGGCGCGGCGGCTGGTTGCGCTGCATGCCGCGGGACGGCCGGTGTGGACGCCGCGCGACTACGCGGCGCTGGCGCGCGAGGGCTTCCTCTGCAACGCCGTCGTGTTTCGCTGCGTGCACCTCGTCGCCGAGGCCGTCGGCGCGACCCCGCTGGTCCTGACCGAGGGCGGCGTCGAGCGCGATGCGCATCCGCTGCTCGACCTCCTGGCCGAGCCCAATCCGCGGCAGACCCGCACGACGTTCCTGGAGGCCCTGGCCGGCCACCTGCTGCTGTCGGGCAACGGCTATGTCGAGGCCGGCGTCGCCTCGGGCCGGGTGCGCGAGCTGCACGTGCTCCGGCCCGACCGCATGCGCGTCGTGCCCGGCGCCGACGGCTGGCCCGAGGCCTATGACTACGTGGTCGGCGCCGACCGCGTGCGCTTCCGCCAGGACGCGGCGCCGGTGCCGCCGATCCTGCACGTCGCGCTGTTCCACCCGCTCGACGACTATTACGGCGTGCCGCCGCTGCAGGCCGCGGCCGCCGCGCTCGATGTCCACAACGCCGCCGCGGCCTGGAACAAGGCGCTGCTCGACAACGCCGCACGCCCCTCCGGCGCGCTGGTCTATGCCGGGCCGGACGGCGCCAACCTCACCGAGGAGCAGTTCGCCCGCCTGAAGGAGGAGCTGGAGAGCCAGTTCCAGGGTGCCGCCAATGCCGGCCGGCCGCTGCTGCTGGACGGCGGGCTCGACTGGAAGGCGATCGCGCTGACGCCGAAGGACATGGATTTCGTCGAGGCGCGGAACGGCGCCGCCCGCGAGGTGGCGCTCGCTTTCGGCGTGCCGCCGATGCTGCTCGGCATCCCCGGCGACAACACCTATTCCAACTACCAGGAGGCCAACCGGGCGCTGTGGCGCGACACCATCCTGCCGCTCGTGGTCCGGATCGGAGAATCGCTGTCGGCCTGGCTCGGCCCCGCCTTCGGCGACCAGCGCCTCCGCCTCGATCCCGACCTCGACCGCATCGAGGTGCTGTCGACCGAGCGCACCGCGCTCTGGACCCGCGTCGAGGCCGCCTCGTTCCTCACCGACGACGAGAAGCGTGCTGCGGTGGGTTACGGGCCGAAGGGATGAGCCGTAGGGTGGGCAAGCGAAGCTTGCCCACGGCGACGCCGGTCGTGGCAATCGGCTCCGCCGATGCCCACCCTCCGCCGTCAGGCGGCGAGTTATGGGCCGAAGGGTGAGCATGATCAGCGATCAATGAGCAGAGGCCTCGGTCATGGCCGGGCCAAGCCAACGGCTGTCCGGTTAAGCAAGAACGGTTGTAACGATCAGGTCGAAGAGCAACCCCGGATCGTCATGGATGGCCGGGCCTGTCCTGGCCACATGACTTTTGGGAAGGCGCCGAAGGCGTGGATGCCCGGACCAAGTCCGGGCATGACGAGCGTTGCGCGAGGTCCGATGACAGAATGCAACTTTTGTGCGGCATGATCTAAACCGGACAGCCGTGGCCCAAGGCCGGGCATGACGGCGGGGGTTGCGCGTGATCGATGTCAAGCTTATCTTTCCAAGGAAAGACATAAGCATGTTCCTTTCTGGAGAAGACATGGCGATCCGCCTCGCCCCCGCGCCGCAGGAACCCTCCGCCAGCCGGCGCGAGCTCGTGCTGGCGAAGGCGCTCGGGCGGGCGGCGGATCATCTCGGGCTGACCAACGCCACCCTGGCCAAGATCGTCGGCGTGTCGGAGCCGTCGGTGTCGCGGCTGAAGCGCGGGGCCTTCGTGCTGGCGGAGGGCACCAAGCCGTTCGAGCTGGCGCAGCTCCTGCTGCGCCTGTTCCGCGGGCTCGACGCCATCACCGGCGGCGACGATCAGGCCGCGCGCTCGTGGCTTCGCGGGCCGAACACGGCGCTCGCCGGACGGACGCCGCTCGCGCTGATCCAGACCGTGGGTGGCCTCGTCGACGCCGCGACCTATGTGGACGCCCGCCGCGCTGTCGTCTGAGGCGCGGGCCTTCGCCGGCGACCTCTGGCGCGTGGTCGAGGCGCAGCACCGCGCCGCCACCATGCGGATCGTCGACACCTTGGAGGAGCAGGCCGTCCTCGAGGAATTGATCGAGGAGGCGAAGCCGCCTTTGCCGCCCGAGGCGGAGGGATTGCACTATCTTTTGGCAGCGCCGTTCCGCTACCGGCCTTATCCGGCCGGCTCGCGCTTCCGGCCGCCGGGGCTGACGCCGGGCGTGTTCTATGCGTCGGAGGCGGTCGAGACGGCGCTGGCCGAGCTCGCCTTCCGCCGCCTCTTGCTTCTCGCCGAGTCGCCCGCGATGGCGCCGCCGGCGCGGCCGGTCGAGCACACCGCGTTCCGCGTGCCTTGCCGGGCGGCCCGCGCGCTCGACCTGACGAAGCCGCCGCTCGAGCGCGACCACGCGACCTGGGAGCATGTCTCGGACTATCCGCCGTGCCAGGCGCTGGCCGCGGCGGCGCGGGAGGCCGGCGTCGCCGCGCTGCGCTACCGCTCGGTCCGCGACCCGGCGGGAAGGGCGAACGTGGCGCTGCTCACGCCGGCCGCGTTCGCCGCCAAGGCGCCGCGTGCATGGCAGACCTGGTCGGTGCTGACGCGCCGCGACGGCGTCCGCGCCGCGCGCGAGTTTCCCCGCCGCGTGGCGCTGGCGTTTCCGCTCGCGGATTTCGCGCAGGATGCGCGGCTGAAGCCGTTGTTCGGCCCGTAGGGTCGGCACCGCCAGCGGCGATGCCCACGATCGACGCCTGAGGTGGGCATCGATTTCCTCGATGCCCACCTACAGGTCACATCCCGAGCACCGGCGGAACGAAGCAGTAGATCACGTGCTCGGGGCCGGAGCAGACATAGGCCTGGCCGTCGATCGAGGTCTTCTTCAGAAGCTTTTCGCCGGGCACCGGCTCCCATTCGCCGTCGACCTTGGCCCACCAGCCGCCCTGCCGCCAATCGGCCTGGGTGGCGTGGCAGTCGGCGATGTCGCAGCACGACATGCCGGTCGCCGGCTGCCTGAGGCTGTGGAACCAGGACGCGCGGTCCCCCTCCGCGTGCGCCGGCAGACTGAGCGCGGCGACGGCGCCTAGCACCGCCGCCCGCGCCGTTGCGCGGGCAAGTCGAGACATTCGGTTTCTCTCTGCAGCGGCCGGCAAACGGCCGGCGGCACGCCTGCGGCGGCGCCATGCGCTGTCGCACCGCCTGGAATGCGCTTCGGATCGGATCAGTTCCCGCGGCAACCGCCGATCGCCGCTCACCAGCCAAGTCGAGGTCCCGATGCATCTTCCGTGGACGCCCGTGGCCGAGACCAAGCGGGCGGCGGTCCCGCCGCGGGTCCTCGCGCCGGGCGGGACCATCGCCGGCTATGCCAGCCTGTTCGGCGCGATCGACCTCGGCGGCGACCTGGTCGTGCCCGGCGCCTTCGCCGCCTCGCTGCGAACGCGGGGCGCGCGGGGCATCCGCATGCTGTTCCAGCACGACCCGGGCGAGCCGATCGGCACCTGGGAGGCCATCCGCGAGGACGTCCGCGGCCTCTGGGTCGAAGGCCGGCTCGCGCTCGGCGTCGGCCGCGCCCGCGAGGTGCTGGCGCTGCTCCGCCAGGGCGCCGTCGACGGGCTTTCGATCGGCTTCAAGGCCGAACGCGCCCGCCGCGACCGCGCCGGCATCCGCCGGCTCGAGCGGGTCGACCTCTGGGAGATCTCGGTCGTGACCTTCCCGATGCTGCCCGGAGCCAAGGTAGCGGCGGTGAAGTCGTTCTGATGAAAAATCATGAATAGAGAATAGAGAATAGAGAATAGAGAATAGAGAAGTGGCCTACCTAGTGGACCATTTCATACTCACTACTAACAACTCATCATTCGCTATTCGCTATTCGCGCTTTCCTCCAACGAAAGGACCCCGCATGACCACAACCATTCCCGTCGCGCCCGAGGTGAAGGCGGCGCAGGCCTGGCCGGGCGCCGAGGCCGACGCCTACGATGCCTTCGCGCGCGCCTTCGAGGCCTATCGCGACGCCAACGACCAGCGCCTCGCCGAGATCGAGGCGCGCCTCGCGCCGGACGTCCTGACCGAGGAGAAGCTCACGCGGATCGACGCCGCGCTCGACCGCCACAAGCAGGTCCTCGACGAGCTGGCGCTGAAGGCGCGGCGCCCGGCGCTGGGCGACGCCGAGGCCCGCGTCGGCGCCCAGGCGCGCGAGCGCAAGGCGGCGTTCGAGGCCTATGTCCGCCGCGGCGACGCATCGGCGATGCTCAGGCTCGACACCAAGGCGATGTCGGTCGGCAGCGGGCCCGACGGCGGCTATCTCGTGCCCGACGAGACCGCGCGCGAGATCGGCACCCGCCTCTCCGAGCTGTCGCCGATCCGTGCCATCGCCGGGGTGCAGACGATTTCCGCGGCGGTGTTCAAGAAGCCGTTCGCGACCGACGGCTTCGCCGCCGGCTGGGTCGGCGAGACCGCCTCGCGGCCGCAGACCGACACGCCGACGCTGGCCGAGCTGCAGTTCCCGGCGATGGAGCTCTACGCCATGCCGGCGGCGACGCAGGCGCTGCTCGACGACAACGCGGTTGACCTCGACCAGTGGATCGCGAGCGAGGTCGAGACCGCCTTCGCGGCGCAGGAGACGACCGCCTTCGTCAGCGGCGACGGCACGAACAAGCCGACCGGCTTTCTCGCCGCCACCACGGTCGCCGAGGCGTCGTGGACCTGGGGCAAGCTCGGCTACGTCGCGACCGGCGCCGACGGCGCGTTCGCCGGGTCGAACCCGTCGGACGTCCTGATCGACCTCGTCTATGCGCTCAAGGCCGGCTATCGCCAGAACGCCCGCTTCGTGATGAACCGGCGCACCCAGGCGGCGATCCGCAAGCTCAAGGACGGCGACGGCAATTATCTCTGGCTGCCGCCGGCGCAGTCCGGCGGCGCCGCGACGGTGCTCGGCTTCCCGGTGACCGAGGCCGAGGACATGCCGGACGTCGGCTCGGGCGCGCTCGCGGTGGCGTTCGGCGATTTCCGCCGCGGCTATCTCGTGCTGGATCGTCTTGGGGTGCGCGTGTTGCGCGATCCCTATTCGGCCAAGCCGTACGTCCTCTTCTACACCACCAAGCGCGTCGGCGGCGGCATCCAGGACTACGACGCCATCAAGCTCCTGAAGTTCAGCGCAAGCTGACGAGGCAACGCGCCGTCATGGCCGGGCTTGTCCCGGCCATCCACGACTTCTTCCCGCCGCAGCGCTTCCCGACTCGTGGATGCCCGGGCCTGGCCCGGGCATGACGGAGGGTGCGACACGCGGACCAGAGAAAGCTCTCCCATGTCCCTTTCCCTTCTCGCGCCGCCGGCGGAGGAGCCGGTCGCGCTCGACGATGCCAAGGGCTGGCTCAAGCTCGACCAGGACACGGACGACGACCTCGTGCGCGCGCTGATCGTCGCGGCGCGCCTCCAGGTCGAGGCGCTCACCGGGCGCGTGCTGGTCACGCAGAATTGGCGGCTCACGCTCGATTGCTGGCCGCCGGGCGGCCTCGTGTCGGTGCCGCTCGCACCCGTCGCTTCGCTTGCCGCCGCTGCGGTGATCGCGGGCGACGGCACCGCGATCGCGATCGATCCCGCGACCGTCACCCTCGATGCCGCGAGCCTGCCGCCGCGCCTTCTTGCGCTCGACCGGCCGGCGAGCCGCGGCTTCGCCGGCATCCGCTTCGACCTCGTCGCGGGCTATGGCGGCGCGGCCGACGTGCCGGCGCCGCTGGTCGAGGCGATGCGGCTGATGATCGGCCACTGGTACGGCCATCGCGACGAGCTCGGCACTCCCGGCGCCGAGCCGGCCATTCCGCGCGCGGCGTCGGCGCTGCTCGCGCCCTACCGCCTGCCGCGGCTGTAGCGGCTGTAGGAGAACCGCATGTCCTCCGACGACATCCGCCTCGGCCGGCTCAGGCATCGCGTCACCATCCTTGCGCCGGTCGAGACCGACGACGGCGCCGGCGGCGTCGTGCGGAGCTGGAGCGCGGCCGGCGACGCCTGGGCCGCGATCGAACCGGTGTCGGCCGCGGCGCGCTATGCCGCGGCGCAGGCCGGCCAGACCGTCACGCATCGCATCGTGATGCGGCCGCCGGCGGCGCTCACCACGCAGCACCGGCTGCAGCGCGGAACCTCGCTCTACGAACCACGTTCCTTTCTGGCGACCGCGAGCGAGCGCTTCGTGCTGGTGCTCGCCGAGGAGATGACGGCATGAGACTGACGCTCGACCTCGACGGCTTCGACCAGGCCTCGCGGCGGATCGGGCTCAACGCGGCGCGCCGCGCCGAGGCGCTGCTGCAGATCCGGCCCGCCCGCGTCATCGTCCGCGCCGACAGGGCCGACTGGCCGCTCGGCAGCGAAGCCTGGCCCGGCGGCGCCGTCGCCCCGGCCGAGATGCGGGACCTGCCGCGGTGAGCGCGGCGCTCGCGCTGCGCGCGGCGCTCCACCAGCGCCTCGCGGGCGATGCCGCGCTCGCGACGATTCTCGGCGGCGCCAAGATCTACGACGAGGTGCCCGGCGCGGTGGCGACACCCTATGTCGTCCTGTCCGGCGTCGCCTCGCGGAACGTCGGCACCACCGACGAGCCGAGCGAGGAGCATCGCCTGACCGTCGACGTGTGGTCGCGGCAGGGCGGCCTCGCCGAGGTGCTGAACGCCGCCGAGGGCATCGTCGCCGCGGTGACGGCGAGCGATCTCGCACCCGCGGGCTACCGCGTCGCCGACCTGCGCTGGCTCTCGACCGAGGCGAAGCGGAACGCGGGCGGACGCACCCGCACCGCCTCGCTGCAATTTCGGGCTCTGACCGAGCCCGCCTGAGCTTCCTCCCCGCGGCGGCGTCTTCCGGGCGCTGCTTCGGACCCTCCCTGGCCCTCGCCGGCGCGTCCGGCGGGGGCCTTTTTCTTTCGCGCGAGAGCTTGATCTCTCGGTTGTCGTCCCGGACGTGGCGCAGCCGCGATCCGGGATCCGGTCGCCCCGCGGCGCTTGATCCCGGATCCCGGCTCTCGCTTCGCTCCGGCCGGGATGACATTCGAAGTCAAGCTCACTGCGCGAGCATCATGCGAGATCGGACGACATGGGCGCGCAGAAGGGCAAGGACCTGCTTCTCAAGGCCGGCGACGGCGCCGGCGGCTTCACCACGATCATGGGACTGCGCACGCGCTCGCTGACCTTCGGCGCGGCGACGGTCGATGTGACCGACGCCGACAGCGACGGCGGCTGGCGCGAGCTGCTGTCGGGCGGCGGCATCCGCCACGCCTCGGTCGCGGGCACCGGCGTGTTCAAGGACGCGGCGTCCGACAGCCTGGCGCAGACGCTGTTCTTCTCCGGCGACGCGCGCGACTGGCAGGTCGTGGTGCCGGGCTTCGGCACGCTCGCGGGGCCGTTCCAGATCACGAGCCTCGCTTACGCCGGCGACTACCAGGGCGAGGTCACGTTCAACCTCGCGCTCGAAAGCGCCGGCGCGATCGGCTTCACGGCGGGCTGAGCGATGGCGAACCGCCACCGCGGCGAGATCCAGGCCGAGCTCGGCGGCCGCCTCTATACGCTGTGCCTCACGCTTGGCGCGCTGGCCGAGCTCGAGGCCGCGTTCGGCGCCGCCGACCTGATGGCGCTGGCCGAGCGGTTCCAGGCCGGCCGCTTCTCGGCGCACGACGTGATCGCGATCCTTGGCGCGGGACTGCGCGGCGGCGGCAACGATGTCGCCGATGCCGAGGTGGCGGCGCTCGCGGCCGCGGGCGGCGCGCCAGGCTATGTCCGGATACTTGGCGAATTGTTGGCCGCAACCTTCGGCATGGCCGGACCGGAAGAAAACGGGGAGGGCGGTGCGGCCGCGGTGCCGCGCCCTTTCCCTGGGACGCCGCGCTGAGCTTCGGGCTCGGCGTGCTGCGTCTCGCGCCGCGCGACTTCTGGGCGATGACGCCGCGTGAGCTGGCGGCTGCGGCCCACGCCCTTCCGCACGCGCTGCCACCACCCGATCGCGCCACGCTGGATGCGCTGATGCGGCGCTACCCGGATTGAAGACGCGAATAGGGAGTAGCGAATAGCCAATAGGGAAGAAGTGACGAGCGAACGGTGCGCCGGGCTGCCGGCCGCAATGCGCGAGCCGAGATCCCCCTATTCCCCCGTCCCCGAATTTCTATTCGCTATTCGCGATTTCGCTATTCGCGTTTCAAAGGGACCATCGCATGGCCACCGACGAGCCCACCTCCGCTGCCGTCGCCGGGACGACACAGATCGCGGCCGATCTCGACCAGATGGAGCGGATGTCGCGAAGCTTCGGCAGTGCGCTGGCGACGGCGCTCGACGACGGCGTCGTGAAGGGCCGCGCGCTCGACGACGTGCTGTCGGGCCTGGCGCTGCGGCTGTCGGATCTCGCGCTTCGCGCGGCGCTGAAGCCGGTGACCGACGCGCTCGGCGGCGCGGTCGTCGGCCTGGCCGACAAACTGATCGGCGCAGCCACCTCGCCCGCCGGCAGCGGGAGTGTCGCTGGTTCAACGACACCCTTCGCGGCTGGGGGCGTGGTGGCTGCGCCGACCTATTTTCCGATGGCGGGAAGCAGCCTCGGACTTGCCGGCGAGGCCGGCGCCGAGGCGATCATTCCGCTGGCGCGCGACGGCTCCGGTCAACTGGGCGTTCGTGCGGCCAGCGCCGCTTCGCCCGTGAACGTCACCGTCAACATCGCTACCCCGGATGTCGCCGGCTTTCGGCGGTCCGAGGCGGAAGTCACCGCCGCATTGGCCCGCGCCGTGGCGCGAGGCCGCCGCGGCCTGTGACGGGCGCCTATTTCTTCTTGGCAGGGGCCTTGCGGACGGCAGCCTTCGGCGCCGCCTTGGCCTTCGCCGCCGGCTTCTTCGCCGCGGTCTTGGCGGCGGGCTTCTTCGCCGCCGTCTTCGCCGCCGGCTTCTTCGCCGCCGCCGCTTTCGTCGCACCAGCCTTGGCACGGGTAGTCGTCTTTGCCGCTTTGACCATGGCCCAGCTCCTTTCCGGGACAGCCACACTCGGGAACTCTACTTATCCCGATTCCGATTCTCGAAATGGTAAAACTGTCGGCGGCGGTTTTCCACACATGTTTGAAGGCTTGGGGCAGAAATGAGCCAGCCCGCTTTTCATGAGGTGCGCTTTCCGACGGCGATCGCGCTCGGCGCGCGCGGCGGACCGATGCGGAAGACCGACATCGTCGCGCTCGGCTCGGGCGGCGAAAGCCGCAACGCGCGCTGGGCCGACGCGCGGCGGCGCTGGGATGCCGGATGGGGCATCAAGGATTTCGCCGGCCTCGGCGACGTCGTGCAGTTCTTTGAAGAGCGGCGCGGACGTCTCTATGGTTTTCGCTGGCACGACCGGCTCGACTTTTCTTCGGCCGCGCCCGGCGCCGCGGTCGCTGCGACCGACCAGGCGATCGGCGTCGGCGACGGCACGACGAAGGTTTTCGCACTGACGAAGATCTATGGCGCGAGCTTCGCGCCCTATGCGCGGCCGATCAAAAAGCCGGTCGCGGGCACGGTGCGCATCGCGGTCGCCGGCGTCGAGCAGACGATCGGCAGTGCCGTCGCCGTCGACGAGACCACCGGCCTCGTCACCTTCGCGAGCGCGCCCGCGACGGGCGCTGCGATCGCCGCCGGCTTCGAGTTCGACGTGCCGGTGCGCTTCGACACCGACGCGCTCGAGATCGACCTGTCGGGCTTCGCCTCGGGCGCGATCCCGAGCGTGCCGGTGGTCGAGATCGCGGTGTGAGGCAGGAGCACGATCCTGGAAGCGTGGCGCGGCCTTCGGACAAGGTCGTGATCGAGCGGCCGCGTCACTGCAGCGAGAGCGGAGCCGCCTCTTTCCGGCGCAGGACGCAGTCCATCTCGATCGCCGAAGCGGGATCGCCGGGAAAGGTCCCGACCGGCCAGAATTGCGACGGCACGAAGCCGATCTTGTCGAGATGGGTGATCGCCTCGGCGAAGGACCAGGTGTCCTGGTAGAGCCGGTGGATCGGCAGCTCGATCTGCATCCCGCGGACGAACCGCAGCGTCGCGGTGGCGCCGTCGAGCACCGAGCGGTCGTAGCCCTGGGTGTCGAGCTTCAGGAACACGCGGCTGTCGGCCGAGAGGCCGAGATCGACATTGTCGAGCCGCCGGACCGGCACGGTCCGCCGGCTGTCGACCGCGATGCCCGAGAAGGCGCCCGCGCTTTCCGCAGTGTGCTCCTTGAACGAGGAGAAATCGTCGGAGCGGCTGATGTTGAAAGCGAACTCGCCTTCGACGTCGCCGAGGGCGAACGGGTGGATCTGCCAGTCGATGGCGCTGCCGCGGCCGGCGGCGAGGGCATGGGCCAATTCGGCGATCGGCTCGAACGACACCACCCGGCCTTTGTAGCCCTGGCTGATCAGGCGGCGGGCGAACTGGCCGCGGTTCGCGCCGACGTCGATGACGACGTCGATGCCGTGATTCTCGATGAAGCTGACGAGGGAGTAGCCGCTGCGCCGCTGGAAGACGTCGTAGCCGGCCTTCGCGATGGCGCCGCGCACCAGTTCCTTGATCATGTCGATCCCCAGGATACCCGCCCGCAACCATACGAATTCCAATCGGGCGTGAAATTCCCCCAAACGGTGGAGTGAAAAGGACACCCGGCTCGCAGCGTCCACGGCGGCTTCGGCCGCGCATGCGGCGCGGAGCGCCGAGGTCCGGCTCCGGAGACCGCGATGCGCACGATCCCGCCCGACCTCGCCGCCCATCTCGCCGGCAGCGTCACCACGCTCTGCCGCTGCTGGCGCGCCACGCGGAGCGACGGCCGCACGTTCGGCTTCACCGACCACGACCGCGATCTCGTCTTCGACGGCACCACCTTCGCTGCGGCGAGCGGCCTCGACGCCGCCGAGGCGACCGCGTCGCTCGGCTTCGCGGTCGGGGGCGGCGAGGTCGCGGGCGCGTTCAGCGACGACGCGCTCGCGGAAGCCGACCTCGCCGCGGGCCTGTGGGACGCCGCGTCGGTCGAGGTCTTCGTGGTCAACTGGGCGGCGCCCGACCAGCGCCTGCGCGTGGCGGTCGGCGAGATCGGCGAGGTCAGGCGCGACGACCGGGCTTTCACCGCCGAGCTGCGCGGCCCGTCGGCGCGGCTCAACGTCGTCACCGGCCGGCTGTTCTCGCCGACCTGCGACGCGGCGCTCGGCGACGCCCACTGCACCGTCGCGCTGGCGGTGCCGGCCTTCACCGGCAGCGGCACCGTGACCGCAGCGGAGGACGGCTTCACCATCACCGCGAGCGGCCTCGACGCCTATGCCGACGGCTGGTTCCGCGGCGGCGTCCTGGCCTGGACGAGCGGTGCCAATGCCGGCCTCGCGCAGCCAGTGCGCCAGCATTCGGCGGCGGGCGGCGTGGTGCGGATCGCGCT
Organism: Hyphomicrobiales bacterium; assembly: GCA_035547055.1. Lineage (GTDB taxonomy): Bacteria > Pseudomonadota > Alphaproteobacteria > Rhizobiales > Methylopilaceae > DASZVN01. The sequence goes on along the minus strand of DASZVN010000187.1, from coordinate 9,153 downwards.
GTGGCAGGCGGCGCCGCGCGGGGTCGCGACGGGCGACGCGTTCTCGATCGGCGCCGGCTGCGACAAGACCGCCGCCACCTGCCAGGCGAAGTTCGCTAACATCGCCAATTTCCGTGGCTTCGCGCAGATGCCCGGCACCGACCGCGTGCTGACCTATCCGACCGGCGACGACGGCCAGGACGACGGCGGGAGCTTCTTCCTGTGAGTTCCGATTCTCACGATGACCCGCGCCCGTCGTCATGGACGCGCATGCAAATCGAGCTTGTCCGATTTGCACACACTACGTGGGCCATCTCGGACAAGCCCGAGATGGCTGCGCGATCCGGGATCCGGCCGGCGAGCCGTGTTCCGGATTCCGGCTCGCCGCTCCGCTCCGGCAGGGATGACGGCGGCGGTGTCGCGGGCGGGGCGTGGATACGCGGACCAGGTCCGGGCGTGACGTGGGAAAGGCCGTCGCCGGATGCCGTCGTCGCGGAGGCGCGGCGGTGGATCGGGACGCCCTACGTGCATCGCGGAGCGCTGATCGGCGCCGGCTGCGACTGCCTCGGCCTCGTCGTCGGGGTATGGCGCGCGCTGATCGGCCCGCTGCCGGCCGCGGTGCCGCCCTATGCGCCCGACTGGGCCGAGGCGCGGGGCGGCGAGCCGCTTCTCGCGGCGGCGCGGCGCTGGCTGGTCGAGCAGCCGCCGGGCGAGATCGCGCCGGGCGAGGTGCTGCTGTTCCGCTGGCGGCCCGAGGTCGCGGCGAAGCATCTCGCGATCGCGACCGACGCCGGCCACATGGTCCACGCCCACGACGGCGCCGCCGTCGCCGAGGTCGCGCTCCGGCCCTGGCGGCGGCGTCTCGTGGCGCGCTTCCGCTTTCCCGGCTCTTCGTAGGGTGTGCATCGGCGTCGCCGATGCGCACCTCCGGCGCCTGACTGATGCGCAACGCTTCGCGTTGCACACCCTACAGATCACCACGGAATGGTCCCATGGCTACCCTTGTCCTGCAGGTCGCGGGGGCCGCGCTCGGCGGCGTGTTCGGGTCGGTCGGCGCGCTCATCGGGCGCGCGGTCGGCGGGCTCGCGGGCGCGATCGTCGACCAGAGCCTGTTCGCGCCCGCCGCCGCGGCGCCGACGATCAAGGACCTCACCGTCACCGCCTCGACCGAGGGCAGCCCGATCCCGCGGCTCTACGGCCGCGGCCAGCTCGGCGGCCAGATCATCTGGGCGACGCACCTGGAGGCCGTGACCTCGAGCGAGCCGGCGGGCGGCAAGGGCGGCGCGTTCGGCGGCGCCACCACCGAGACCGTCAGCTATTTCGCGAACTTCGCCGTTGGCCTGTGCGAGGGACCGATCGCTTGCGTCCGCCGCATCTGGGCCGACGGCAACCCGCTCGACCTCACCGGCATCACCATGCGGGTCCATCGCGGCGACGACGCGCAGGAGGCCGATCCCCTGATCGTCGCCAAGGAGGCGGCGGGCACGGTGCCGGCCTATCGCGGCCTCGCCTATGTCGTGTTCGAGCGGCTGCCGCTCGCCGATTTCGGCAACCGCATCCCGCAGCTCGCCTTCGAGGTGGTGCGCCCGGTCGGCGCGCTCGAAGGCAAGGTGCAGGCGATCACCCTGATCCCGGGCGCGACCGAGCACGGCTACGCCACGACGACGGTGGCCCGGCAGACCGGCTTCGGCGCGTCCGAGCCGGAGAACCGCCACCTCTCGATCGCGCCGACCGACTGGCAGGCCTCGCTCGACGAGCTGGAGGCGGTCTGCCCGGCGCTGAGGAACGTGTCGCTCGTCGTTGCCTGGTTCGGCGACGACCTCCGCTGCGGCCATTGCTCGGTCGCGCCGCGCGTCGAGGAGAGCGACAAGGTCACCTCGACGCCGTGGTCGGTCGCGGGGCTGACGCGGGCGACCGCGCGGGTGGTGTCGGAGAGCGGCGGCGCGCCGGCCTATGGCGGCTCGCCCTCCGACGATTCGGTGGTGCAGGCGATCCGCGACCTCAAGGCGCGCGGCCTTCAGGTCACGCTCTATCCCTTCCTGATGATGGACGTGCCGGTCGGCAACGCCTTGCCCGACCCGCACGCCGGCACAGCGCCGCAGCCGGCCTATCCCTGGCGCGGCACGCTCACCTGCGACCCGGCGCCGGGCGTCGCGGGAACGGTCGACGCCACCGCCGCGGCGGCCGACCAGGTCGCGGCCTTCTTCGGCACAGCGGCGCCGGCCGACTTCACCGACGACGGCACGGCGGTACACTATGGCGGGCCGGACGAATGGGGCTGGCGCCGCTTCGTGCTGCACCTCGCGGCGCTGGCGCGGCTCGCCGGCGGCGTCGACGCCTTCGTCGTCGGCTCGGAGTTCCGCGAGCTGACGCGGGTGCGCTCGGCGAGCGGGGTCTATCCCGCGGTGACGCAGTTCGCGGCGCTCGCGGCTGATGTCCGCACCATGCTCGGCACCGGCGCCAGGCTGGTCTATGCCGCCGACTGGACCGAGTACGGCGCGCACGTGCTCGACGGCGGCGCCGAGGTGCGCTTCCCGCTCGACCCGCTGTTCGCGAGCGACGCCGTCGACGCGGTCGGCATCGACTGGTACGCGCCGCTCGCCGACTGGCGCGACGGCGGCAATCACCGCGACCTCGCGCTCGCCGAGACGATCTACGACCGCACCTATCTCGACGGCAATGTCGAGGGCGGCGAGGGCTACGACTGGTTCTATGCCGATGCCGCGGCGCGCGACGCGCAGGACCGCACGCCGATCGGCGACGGGCTCGGCAAGCCCTGGGTCTTCCGCCAGAAGGATCTGAACTCGTGGTGGTCGAACCCGCATTACGAGCGGGTCGGCGGCGCTGAGCTTCCGAGCCCGACCGCCTGGGTGCCCGAGAGCAAGCCGGTGTGGCTGACCGAGTGCGGCTGTCCGGCGGTCGATAAGGGCGCCAACGCGCCGAACGTCTTTCCCGATCCGAAGTCCTCGGCCGGGGGCATTCCCTATTATTCCTCGGGCCTCCGCGACGACTTCATCCAGCGCCGCGTGCTGGAGGCGGTGACCGGCCATTGGGATCCCGCCGCCGGCCATAACCCGGTCTCCACGGTCTACGGCGCGCCGATGATCGACCCGGCGCGGATCGCGCTCTGGACCTGGGACGCGCGGCCGTGGCCGGCCTTTCCCGCGGCGATTTCGGTCTGGGCCGACGGTCCGGCCTGGCATACCGGCCACTGGCTGACCGGCCGGCTCGGCCAGGCGCCGCTCGCGGAGCTCGCCGCGACCGCGGCCGCCGACAGCGGCGTCTCAGGCCTCGACGCTTCGGCGCTCGAGGGCGTGGTCGACGGCGTCGTGGTGGGGCGGCCGGCCTCGCTCCGCGACACGCTCCAGCCGCTCGCCGATCTCTATGCCTTCGCGGCGCGCGAGCGCGAGGACCAGGTGGCGCTGCTGCCGCGCGGCCGCGGCGTCGCGACCGCGCTCGCCCCGGCCGATTTCGTCGACCAGGGCGATGGCGCGCGTCCGCTGCTCCACCAGGAGCGCGGCCAGGAGACCGAGCTGCCGGCGACGCTGGCGGTGAACTACACCGAGGTCGATGCCGATTTCGCGCCGTCGGTCGCGACCGCGATGGTGAGCGGCACCCGCGCCACCGGCCAGGCCAGCATCGACACCGCCATCGTCTCCTGGCAGGGCGAGATGGTGCGCCGCGCCGAGCAGCGCCTGCAGGACCTCTGGGTCGCGCGCGACACCGCGAGCTTTTCACTGGCGCCGACACGCTGGGCGCTGGAGGCGGGCGACATGGTGAGCCTCGGCGCCGACACCGACGCGCGCTTCGAGATCGCGCAAATCGCCGACGGTTCGGCGCGCGCGATCTCGGCCCGGGCGATCGCGCCGGCGGTGTTCGCGCCGGGTGCCGGCACCCAGTCGGTGACGGCGCGGCCGCTCCGGGCACCGAGCCTCGCCGCCTTCCCGGAAGTGGTCCTGATCGACATGCCGTGGGCCGGCGGCGACCCGCCGACGCTGCTCCGCCTCGCGGTCGCGTCGGTGCCATGGCCGCGCGCCTTCACGCTGTGGCGCGACGCCGGCGGCAGCTTCACCGCCGAGCGCACCCTCCGCGTGCCTGCGATTGCCGGCGCGACCACGGCCGAGCTCGCCGCCGGCCCGCCGTGGCGGTGGGATCGGGCGGCGGCCATCACCGTCGTCCTGCCACGCGGCACGCCGGTCGGCGGCGGCGAGGGCAGGGTGCTCGCCGGCGGCAACCTCGCCGCCGTTGCCGCGCCGGGCGGCGGCTGGGAGGTGATCCAGTTCGCCGCGGCGGAGCTGGTCGGGCCCGACACCTGGCGGCTCTCGACGCTGCTGCGCGGCCTTGCCGGCACCGAGGATCTCGCCGCAGCGGCGAAGCCCGCCGGCAGCCGCCTCGTCATGCTCGACCGCGCCGTCGTGCCGCTCGTCGCCGGCATCGCCAATGTCGGCCGCGCGATGGACTGGCGCCTCGCCCAGGTCGGCCGCGACTACGCCGACCCGTTCGCGGTGGCGGCGTCGGCGACGATCACCAACCTCGCGCTCCAGCCGCGGCGGCCGGTGATGGCGCGCGCCCGCCGCACCGCCGGCGGCGTTTCGCTGAGCTGGATCGGCCGGAGCCGCGGCGACGATTCCTGGGACGTCGAGCCCGCGCTCGACCAGCCCGAGGGGTGGCAGGTCGCGATCCTCGCGGGCGGCACGGTGAAGCGCACGCTGACCGCATCCACCGCCGCCGCGACCTATGCCGCCGCCGACGAATTGGTCGATTTCGGCGCGGCGCAGACCAGCCTCGCGGTCTCGATCGCACAGGTCTCGCCGTTCACCGGCCCCGGCCCGGCCTTGGAGAAGACCCTCGATGTCCGCTGACGCGACCCCCCATCTCGCGCTCGCCTTCCTGGCCGAGGGCCAGCAGCACAAGGAGGTGACGGTCAACGACGCGCTGAACCGGCTCGACGCCGTCGTCCAGCTCGCCGTCATCGACCGCGATCTCGCGGCGCCGCCGGCGAGCCCGGCCGAGGGCGACCGCTACCTCGTCGCCGCCGGCGGCTCGGGCGCCTGGGCCGGTGCCGCCGGCGCGATCGCCGCCTTCTTCGACGGCGCCTGGACGGTGCTGGCGCCGGCGGCAGGCTGGCTGTGCTGGGTGGACGACGACAAGGTGCTGCTGATCCACGACGGCACGGCGTGGCAGGAGGTCGGCGGCGGCACCGGCGAGACGCTCCAGAACCTCACCCTGCTCGGCGTCGGCACCATGGCGGATGCGACCAATCCGTTCGCCGCGAAGCTGAACGGCGCGCTCTGGACCGCCAGGACCGTGGCCGAGGGCGGCAGCGGCGACCTCCGCTATGTCTTCGACAAGGAAGGCGCCGCCAACACCGGCTCGCTGCTGTTCCAGACCGGCTTCGCCGGCCGGGCGGAGATCGGCCTGACGGGCGACGACGATTTCCACTTCAAGGTCTCGCCCGACGGCAGCGCCTGGGCCGACGCGCTGGTGCTGTCGCGGGCGAGCGGCGCCGCGCGCTTTCCGAAGGGCGTCAGCGCCGGCCTGGTGCTGCCCGAGACGCAGGCCGCGATCGACGCGATGACGGTGACGCCGTCGCGGAAGCGCCAGCGGCTCTATGACGAGCTGGTCGGCGAGCTGCTCTATGCCGGCATCCTGGCAAAGCTCGACGCTCTTTATACTCTGGCGGCTCATGATGCGCAGGCGGCCCTCGTCAACCTGGCGGACCGCGCGTTCGACCTCGCCGCGGTCAACACGCCGGCCTTCACGACCGACCGGGGCTATGCCGGCGCTGCCGGCGCCTATCTCGAAACCGGCTTCACCCCCGGCGCGTCCGGCCAATACGCCCAGAACAGCGCCGCGCTCGGCGTCTTCGTCGTGTCCAGCCCGACGCCGACGACGGGCGACTCGAACGCCTACCCGCTGCTCTGCACCAACAGCGCCAATCAGGGCTTCATCCGCCCGCTCATCGGCGGCAACACCCAGCTCGCCTATAGCGTCGCGTCGGCCGCGACCGTCTTCAAGACCCTCGGCAGTCCGACCCGTCTCGGGTTCAGCGCCGCCTCGCGTCTGTCGGGCACCCAGGCGAGCGGCTATCGCGACGGCGACTCGCTCGGCCTCGACGCGAGCAGCTCGGCGGCGCTGAGCAGCGGGACGTTCCGCATCCTCGGCAACGGCGCCAGCGCGTTCACGCCCGACACGGTCGGCGCCGTCTTCTTCGGGGCCGGCCTGACCGATGCCGAGATGGCGACGCTCTACGCGACGCTGCACGACTTCCTCGCGGCGATCGGCGCCGCCTGATCCGGCTTCGCGCCGCCCCTTCCCAATGCAGAGGACTGCGATGGCCGCGTCCGGTTTCGACGCCTGCCTCCGGCTCGTCCTTCTCAATGAGGGCGGCTGGTCCGACGACGCCCGCGATCCCGGCGGCGCCACCAATCGCGGCATCACCCGCGCGACGCTCGCGCGCTGGCGCGGGCGTCCGGCATCGAAAATGGAGCTCCGGGCGCTCGGCCGCGCCGAGGCCGCGCGGATCTAGCGCGCGCTCTACGGGGACGCCGTCGGCGCCGACGGCCTGCCGCGCGGCGTCGACCTCGCGGTGTTCGACCACGCCGTCAACGCGGGGCCGCGCGTGGCGGTCCGCACGCTCCAGGACGCGCTCGGGCTCGCCTGCGACGGCGTCGCCGGACCGCTCACCCTCGCGGCGGCCCGTGCGGCGGCGCCGGACATCCTGATCCGCGCGCTCGCGAAGCGCCGGCTCGGCCTGCTCCAGCGCCTCGGGAGCTGGCGCAGCTTCGGTCGCGGCTGGCGCGCCCGCGTCGCCCGCACCGAGGGCGCCGCGCTGGCGATGGCCGCCGGCCCCGCCGCGTGAGCGGCCCGCTCATCCGATTCTCTTTCAACATGGAGAGCTGACATGAAGACCTGGATCTCGATTCTCCTGAACGTCGGCGTCGCGGCCCTCGGCGTGCTGCAGGCGACCGACTGGGTCAACCTCCTCGGCAGCGACAGCGCCGGCCTGGTCGCGACCGGCATCGCCGTCGCCAACATGGTGCTGCACTATTTCGCCGGCACCGCGGGCGGCGCCAGCCCGGCCGCCACGGTCAAGTGACCGCCGCCATCCTCGCCGCGCTGGTCGCCCTGCTCCAGGCGCTGGCGCGGGGGCTCGGCCTGCTCGCCGGCCAGCAGGAGATCGCAGCCGGCAAGGCCGAGCAGAAAGCCATCGACGGAGACGCGGCCGATGCCCTGGAAACGCGCTTCACCCAGGCGGCGGATGCTTACGATCGCCTGTCTCCTGCCGATCGCGAGCGGCTGCGCGCCGAGCGGGGCTATTATCGCGACTGAGCCGTTGTGCCGCGCCATCCGCCTGTCCGACCTTGCGCTGTCGCGGCACGACACCCGGGCGACCCGGGACGGCGTCGCCCGGGTCCGCTACGCGGTCGAGCAGGCTTGCGGCCGCGGTTCCGGCCGGCCGCGTTGAGGAAGGCTGATTCAGCAAGCATTCAGGCGGCCGGTGCAAAGAGGGGGCCATGGTACGCTTCCCGGTGCTCGCCGCGGCCTTCGCGCTCGCCATCGCCTCCGCCCTCGCGGCGGCCGCGGCGGCGGAGGACAATACGCACGCGCCCGCGGCCGCGACCGACAATAGCCGCCACCCGCCGGCGCCGGCCGCGGCGCACCATGAAGCCAAGGCTCCCGCCCCGGCCTCCCATCACGACGACAAGGCCACGCCGGCGCCGCACCGCGCCGACGAGCACCGTGCCGCGGCCCCGCACCGGGCCGAGGAGCGGCCGCCCCATCGCCCGCCGCCCCACCCCGCCACCTCCCGGCGGAACGGCTGCGTCAGCCAGCGCGGCACCATCGCCCTGGTCCAGGCCGGGCGGGTGGTCCGCCTGTCGGCGATCCGCTCCGAGGCGGAGCGCCGCGGCAATGGCGAGCTGATCAACGCCGAGCTCTGCCGCCGCGGCGGCCGCCTGGCCTACCAGGTCTCGGTGCTCGGCGAGAACGGCAAGGTCGTCCACATGAGCTTCGACGCCGCGAGCGGCCGGCTGGAGGCGGCGGGGAGGTAGGGCGGCTTCTGCTGTGGGCTTTGATTGTTGCTGCCGCTCAGCCTCTGTTTATACAGATGTTAGAACGTGCGGAACGCTCCGGTCGTGGTGGTCGCGCTCAAACTCGGCAAGGTAGGGAATTCGGTCGGAGCCGTCTTGCCGAAGGAAGCACCGGCGCGGCTGCATGTCGGCCTCGGGGACACGGTGTTCCTGACCGAGGCAGCCGATGGCTACCGCCTCACGCCCTATGAGCCTGGCTTCGAGGAGCAGATGAAGCTCGCCCGCCGGATCATGAACAGGCGGCGAAACGCACTCCGCGAGCTTGCCAAATAGGCATGGACGAGCCCGTCCGGGTCAATCGTGCGGCGGTGCTGGCTCTCTACGGCGAGCGGCTTGCCGAGCATGGCGGCTCGGCAGGCGTGCGCGACGCCGGGTTCCTCGACTCGGCGCTCGCACGGCGGCGGCGCAATGCCTTCGCCTACGGTACGCCCGATCTCGCCGACCTGGCCGCTGCCTATCGCTTCGGCCTCGCCCGCAATCACCCGTTCGTAGACGGAAACAAGCGCGTCGCTGGTCGTGACCGAGCTTTTTCTCGCGCTCAACGGCTTCGATCTCGACATCGACGACGAAGCCACGGTCCATTCTTGGCCGGCGTTGGCCGACAGCACGCTTGACGAAGGCGGGCTCGCCGCTCTCATTCGGAAGTGCATCAAGCCGCGCTAGGTCATAGACCCATAAAGTGTCTTCTCAAATCGGGGTTGAGCTGATTCCCTTGCGGCGGGACGGAGGGGAAGATGGCGCGCTTTGACCTGACGGACTTCGAGTGGTCTGTGATCCAGCCGTTGCTGCCGAACAAGCCGCGCGGGGTGCCGCGGGTGGACGACCGGCGGGTGCTGAACGGCATCTTCTGGCGGCTCAGGACAGGCGCACCCTGGGCGGACATTCCGGAGCGCTACGGCCCCCATACGACTTGCGTGAACCGCTTCAACCGGTGGCGCAGGGCGGGGGTGTGGGCCCGCCTTCTGGAGGCGGTGTCGAAGGCCTACGACGGCGACATCCAGATGATCGACAGCTCGAGCATCCGGGTGCACCAGCACGCCGCCAACACCCAAAAAAAGACGACCGATCCCGTTGCATGGGT
>DASZVN010000186.1:0-17329 GCA_035547055.1 Hyphomicrobiales bacterium | reverse complement strand
CGGGGCGGGCGCCGCCGGCGTGGGGGCCGGCGCGGTCGCGCGCGGCGGCCCGGACGGGCCGAGAATGCCGTCGAGGAAGCCGGCCGAGGCCGGCGTCGCGAATGCCATCGGCAGCGCCGCGGCCAGTCCGATGCCCAGGCTCGATATCGGACGAAAGCGTCGGAACAACATACGTATCATCGTGAGGCCGTTCGCATCGGTTGAAAAGCGGGGGCGCCCGCGGTGGGTTGCGCCTTGCGGCGCCGGCTCCCCCTTTGTCCGGTCGCCGCTTGACCTTGCCCCGCCGGCGGACTGCGCCGCCTCACCCGAAAATCCGACGCCCCCTTCGACGAATCGCGCCCTCCCAGCCGGTCGGCGCCGCTCAGCGCGGCGCCAGCACCATCACCATCTGGCGGCCTTCGAGCGAGGGATCGCTCTCGACCTTGGCGGTGTCGGTCACCTCGTCGCGCACCTTGAACAGGAGCTTCAGCCCGATCTCCTGGTGCGCCATCTCGCGGCCGCGGAAGCGGAGCGTGACCTTGACCTTGTCGCCCTCGTCGAAGAAGCGGCGCATCGAGCGCATCTTCACGTCGTAGTCGTGGCTGTCGATGTTGGGGCGCATCTTGATTTCCTTGACCTCGACGGTCTTCTGGTTCTTGCGCGCCTCAGCCGCCTTCTTCTGCGACTGGTACTTGAACTTGCCGTAGTCGAGCAGCTTGCAGACCGGCGGCACGCTGTTCGGAGCGATCTCGACGAGATCGAGCCCCTGCTCCTCGGCGAGTTGCAACGCATCGGCGATCTGGGTGACCCCGCGGTTCTGACCGTCCTGGTCGATGAGCTGGACTTCGCGGACGCGGATCTCCCGGTTGGTGCGCGGGCCCTCCTTCTGGACCGGCGCCAAGGACCTCATTGGACGACGAATGGCCGTATTCTCCTCTTGCGGATGATCTGCCGGACCCCTCGAACAGCAAAAGCCTCGCGCCCGTCGGCGCGAGGCGGGGTACCGCCGAACATAGGACCGGCTGATGAAAGATTGGTGGATTCCAAAGAGAAGTCAACGTCGCCCGGCGGGGGGTGATCGCAGCAGGCGGCGATAGACCGCAAGCGTGGCGCCGGTCATCGCCTCGACCGAGAAGCGGGCGACGTGGCGCGCCGCCCGGGCCGCGAGCGCCGCGCGCGCGTCCGGGGCGAGCGCGAGCGCCGCGGCGAGGCCCTCGGCCAGCGCGGCGGCGTCGTTCGGCGCGACCCGCCAGCCGGTGCGGGCATCCGACGAAACCGCCGGGGGCGCCAGCACGGTCTCGGCGACGGCGCCGTGGTCGGCGACGACGACCGGCGTGCCGACCGCCTGGGCCTCGACCGCGACCCGGCCGAACGCCTCGGGCTGGGTCGAGGGCACCGCGACGACGTCGGCTGCGCGGAGCGCGGTCGCGATGTCGCTCTCGTGGCCGACGCGGCGGACCCGCCCGGCGAGGCCGAGACGGGCGGCGTGGACGTCGATGCGGCGGACATAGTCGTCGCGGCCCTGCGGATCGCCGGCGAACACCGCGACGAGCTCCTCGCCGCCGCCTTCGGCGCAAAGCCGGGCCAGCGCATCGAGCAAGAGCATGTGGCCCTTCCAGGCGGTGAGCCGGGCGGCGAGGAGCACGACGCGCTCGCCGGCTCCGATGCCCCAGCGGGCGCGCATCGCCGCGACGCGGCCGGGCGTATCCGCGGTCGGCGCAAAGCGGGAAAAGGCGGTGCCGCGGGGGATCACCGCCAGCCGCTCGGCGGCGGGCGGGTGGAGATGGCGGATCTCCTCCGCGGTCCAGGCCGAGTTGGCGATCACGACGTCGCCCCGTGCCATCACCGAATTGTAGAAGCGCTTCGGCGGAGTCCGGCCCGAATAGCTGCCGTGCCAGGTGGTGACGAAGGGCACGCCGGCGAGCCGCGCCGCCGCCAGCGCCACCCAGGCCGGGGCCCGCGAGCGGGCGTGGACGATGGCAGTGCCCTCGCGGCGGATCAGCGCCGCGAGGCGCGGTACGGCGGCGGCCATGACGGCCGGGTTCTTGCGGTCGGCCGGGAAGCGCAGGAGCACGCCGCCGAGCGTGGCCAGCTCGTCCTCGAGCCGGCCGCCGCGCGAGACCACCAGCGGCCGCGCCCCGACCTGGGCCAGGGCGGCGGCGACGTCGAGCGTGGTGCGCTCGGTCCCGCCGGCGTCGAGCGCCGGCACCACCTGCATCACCGTGCGCCCGGCGAGTGGGTCCCCTTCCATCGCCACCTCGCGGTTTCGCCCCTTGCCTTCCCGAACGTCTCGTGTAGGCACCTTCGCCTGTCATCCCGGAAGCCGCGCAGCGGCTATCCGGGATCCGGACAAAGGTGCGGCAGTGGCCCCGAATCCCGGCTCTCCGTTCCGCTCCGGCCGGGATGAGAGGCGCGCGAGTCGCCCTGAGAGGGAGCCTTAGGATGGCCGACGCGCCGCCGCAATTCCTCACCGTCGGGGCCGGCGACGACGCGCGGCCGATCGCCGTCGGCGTTCTCGCCGGCGCCGCCCCGGCCGTGGTCTGGCTCGGAGGCTTCCGTTCCGACATGACCGGCACGAAAGCTAGTCGTCTGGCGCACTGGTGCGCGGACGAAAGCCGCGCCATGATCCGCTTCGACTATTCCGGGCACGGCGCTTCCGGAGGTCGTTTCGTAGACGGTACAATCTCCCGATGGCTCGAGGAAAGTCTAAGCGTGATCGGCACTTATGGCGGGTCGGCGCCGGTGCTGGCGGGCTCGTCGATGGGCGCGTGGCTGGCGCTCCTGGCGGCGCGCGCCATGACGGAAGGCGGCAATCCGCCGAGCGGTCTTGTCCTGATTGCGCCGGCCGTGGACTTCACCGAGCTGTTGATGTGGCCGGCGCTGCCGAAGCGCGCCCGGCGCCAGATCGAGAACACGGGGGAATGGCTTCGGGCGGACGCCTATTCATCCGAATCCTATCCGCTGACCCGGGCGCTGTTCGAGGACGGGCGGCGTCATCTTCTCCTCGGCGCGCCGTTCCAGGTCGGGGCGCCGGTCCGCATTCTCCAGGGCATGGCCGACGCGGAGGTGCCGTGGCGCCATGCCCAGGCGCTGGTCGAGCACCTCGCCGAGGACGACGTGACGCTGACCCTCGTCAAGGACGGCGACCACCGCCTGTCGCGGCCGCAGGATCTGGATCTCATCGTTTCCGCCGTCGCCGACATCCACCGGGCGTGACGGCCGTGGCAAGATGGTTCTCGCAGCAGGGTGATTCGCCGCCGTGTCGCGCTCGCTCCTTCTGAAACGCGCCCCCGTTCCGAGCTGGCCGGAGCGGATCGACCTGTTCGCCGGGGACGGGCTGATCGCGATCCGCGTCCGCCGCCACCCGCGCGCCCGGCGCTTCGCGCTCCGCGTCGCCGTCGCGACCGGCGACGTGGTGCTCACGCTGCCGCCGGGCAGCTCGATCCTGAACGCGCGCCGCTTCGCCGAGCGCCATGTCGACTGGATCACCGAGCGGCTGGCGCAGCGGCCGCTGCCGGTGCCGTTCGCCCACGGCGCCATCGTGCCGCTGCGGGGCAAGCCCCACCGCATCGTCCACCGCCGCGGCCGCGGCGTGGTCGAGCGTCGCCGCGCGGTGGAGGCCGGCGCCCTGCCGACCATCGTCGTGCCCGGCGAGACCGCCCACGTTGCGCGCCGCGTGCGCGACTACCTGAAGGCGCAGGCGGAGCGCGACCTCGCCGCGGCGGTCGACCGCCATGCCGCGACCCTCGGCGTCGCCATCACCAAGGTCCAGATCAAGGACACCCGCAGCCGCTGGGGCTCGTGCTCGTCGAAGGGGGCGGTGGCGCTGTCCTGGCGCCTGGTGCTGGCGCCGCCCTTCGTGCTCGACTATCTCGCCGCCCACGAGGTCGCCCACCGCCGCGAGATGAACCACGGTCCCCGGTTCTGGCGCCTGGTGCGCTCGCTCGCCCCGCAGACCGACCGCGCCGAGGCCTGGCTCAAGGCCTATGGCCGCAACCTCCATCGCTACGGCGCGGCACCGGCCGCGACCGAGCGGGAATAGCGAATTCGCGAATGGCGAATAGGGAGTAGCAAGTAGTGAACAGTGGCGCGACGTGCTGTTCACCGTTCACAGATCACTGTTCACCCCTATTCGCTACTCCCATTCGCTATTCGCGCGCCTTTCACTTCGCTTCCAGCACGGCGCGGCACAGCTTCGGCAGGTCCGCCAGCGTCACGGGCCGGCCCGGCTTGCCGGGCTTCGGGTGCAGGGCAGCGTCGGTGAACCACCAGTTCAGCGACGCGTCGCAGCCGTCGCTCGTCGAAGGCGGCTGGCCCTTGCAGTCGCGCTCGCCGGGCGGGCAGGCGAGGCGGACGTGGAAATGCTCGTCGTGGCCGAACCATGGCCTGAGCTTGGCGAGCCACGGCCGCGGCTTCGGCACCACGCGGCAGAGCTCCTTCTTGATCGCGGCGTTGACGAAGATGCGCTCGACCGCGGGGTCGCTCGCGGCGGCCTTCAGCACCGCGATGTCGTCGGCCGACCAGCGCCCGGGCAGCAGGTCGACGTGATCGGGCGCGACCACGGTCTTGGCGGCCATGGTCTCGCGCTGCTCGTAGGACAGCGTGACGGCCGGCATCGCGGTCAGCCAGATGTCGACGTCGAGGCCGATCTGGTGCGAGGCGTGGCCGGTCGGCATCGGGCCGCCGCGGGGCTGCGACATGTCGCCGATCAGAAGGCCATGCCACGACGACACGCGCGGCACCTTGGCGGCGAAGCGCTCGATGAACTGGACGAGCTGGGCGGTGCCGTAGTGGCGGTTGCGCGACAGGCGCATCACCTGCCAGTCCGGCCCGTCGAGCGGCAGCGTCGAGGCCCCGGCGAGGCAGCCGCGGGCGTAGAAGCCGATGGCATGCGGCCCTTCGGGCGGGCTCGGCGCCTTGACCGCGCCGAAGAGCAGCTTCGCCGGCACCGCGGACGTTGCCGCGGCCGCCGGCAGGACGGTCACCGCCAGGGCGAGGAGCGCGCCCGCGAGCTGAGCGATTCGCATGATGGCGGAGCGTGCCACAGCCGGCCGGCCGCGTCATGCCCCCGCCTGCGCCCGGCGGGATGAGAGTGCCGGCGCACCGCGGCCTCGGGTGGGATTTCCGAACGGGCCCCTCCGGGGCGCGGCGCTCGCCACCTCCCCCGCACGCAAGTCGCGCCTGCTCGACTTGCGATCTCCTCAATGACGACCTCGGGAACACCCGAGTTCGTACAGGGAAGGATTGGCACTACGGCGAATCCTCCCCCGTCGCAGACGGGGGAGGAAGACCATGCGAAGCATGGTGGAGGGGGGCGCTCCCCGCCGGGAGAAGCAAGTGGACCATCGTGGATGGCCGGGCCAGGCCCGGCCATGATGGCGGGCCTCAGGCGGCGCTGCGGCGGCGGCCGCGCTTGGTCTCGGCGGCCTTCCGGCGCTGCTGACCGAGGCCCATCTTCTTGGCGAGCTCGGAGCGGGCCGAGGCATAGTTCGGCGCGACCATCGGATAGTCGGCCGGCAGGCCCCATTTCTCGCGATATTCCTGCGGCGTCATGTTGTAGCGCGTGCGCAGGTGCCGCTTCAGCGACTTGAACTTCTTGCCGTCTTCCAGGCAGACGATGTAGTCCGGCGTGATCGAGCGCCGGATCGGCACCGCCGGGGTCTGCGGCTGGGCCGTATTCTCCTGCGCGCCGGACGCAACCCGCTTCAGCGCCGCGTGCACGTCCTTGATGAGCGCCGGCAGGTCGGCCGCACCCACCGAGTTGTTGGAGACGTAAGCGGAAACGACCTCTGCCGCAAGCTCGACATAGTCGTTCGCATCGGCGTTCTGCGGGTTTTCGTTCACGGAATTTTCCTTCTGGTTGTAAGAAAAGCGAAACGGCTCGCCCCCAATACGCTAAGGAGCCAAGCTTCACAATAGCTCCATGCCTGGAAATTCGCCGGATTCCAGATTTCCTGCGACGCCGCGCGTCGTCATCATGAATTCCGGCGCTGCCGGCTGGTTTTCCATGATCCCGCCGAGACATCGCGGCGGCGAACACAGTCGAGCGGGTGGCTTCGCCGCCGCGCGATGCCGCCTTCAGCGGCCGAGATGGGCGGCGAGGAACTCCGCGGCGTCATGCGGCGAGCGCTTGTCGTTGGCGCGGTCGACCATGAGATTGGCCTGCCGCATCAGCTCGACCGGGATGGCGCCGAGGAGCGGCGCGAGCGCGGTGCGGAGCGCCTGGTCCCTGGCGCGGCGCGGCGACAGCAGGACGACCGCGTCGTAGGACGGCAGCGCGCCCTTGGGATCGCCCAGCACCGCGAGGCGGTCGGCGGCGATGCGGCCGTCGCTCGAGAACGCCGAGATCACGTCGACCGCGCCGCTGTCGAGCGCCCGATACATGAAGGTCGGGTTGTAGGACTGGGTCGCCTTGAAGTTGAGGCCGTAGGCGGCCTTCAGCGCCGCCCATTCCGGCCGGCTCAGGAATTCGAGGTCGGCGCCGAGGCGCAGATCCGGCGCGTGCGGGGCGAGGTCGGCGATGGTTCTGACGCCGAGCGCCCGCGCACGGTCGGCCTTCATCGCGAGCGCATAGGCGTTCTCGAAGCCGAGCGCGCCGAGCACGGTGACGCCCTTGTTCGCCGCCATCCAGCGCGTGGTCTCGCGCAGCATGGCGTCGCGCGGGGGGACGTCGTGGCGGCCGATGACGTTCTCCCACAGCGTGCCGGTGTAATCGACATAGACGTCGATGTCGCCGGCGGCGAGCGCCTGGAAGATCACCGCCGAGCCGAGCCCGTCCTTGTGGGCGACGGCGAAGCCGGCCTTCTCCAGCCGGCTTCCGATCAGGTCGGACAGGATGAACTGCTCGCTGAAGTTCTTGGCGCCGATGACGTAGGTGGTGCGGCCGGAAGCGAGGAGCGGGGAGAGCGCCGCCAGGGTGCCGGCGATCAGCACGGCGAGGCCGGCGAGGATGCGGACGGGGTCGCGCCGGGCGGCGCCCCATTCGATCAGGCCGAGAAGCTGGTCGACCACGAGCGCGAGCAGCGCCGCGGCGATGCAGCCGACCAGGACCGCGATCCAGTTCTCGGTCTGGAGGCCCGAGAAGATGAAATTGCCGAGGCTGGTCTGCCCGACCGGGGTCGCGAGCGTCGCGGTGCCGATGGTCCAGACCGCGGCGGTGCGGATGCCGGCCATCACCACCGGCGCGGCGAGCGGCAGCTCGACCCGCAGCAGGCGCTGGCGCTTCGTCATGCCGACGCCGTCGGCGGCTTCCAGCACCGCCGGGTCGAGCCCGGTCAGGCCGGCGACGCCGTTGCGCAGGATCGGCAGCATCGAATAGAGCGCGAGCGCGAGCAGCGCCGGCAGGAAGCCGAGCGCCGGCACGGCGAAGCCGAACGCCTGCGCGGTCAGGGCCGAGATGCCGAGGAGGAGCGGGTAGAACAGCGCGAGCAGCGCGAGGCCGGGGATGGTCTGCACCAGGCTCGCCGCCGCCATCACCGGCCAGCGCACCGCGGGCCGCCGGGCGGCGAGGAGCGCGAGCGGCAGGGCGATCGCGACGCCGAGGGCCAGCGCCGCCGCGCTCAGGACGACGTGCTGGGCGAGGTAGTCCGGCAGGAGACGGAGCTGGGCGGCGAGGCGGTCATCCATCGTGCCGCTCCTCGCCGTTGGCGAGCAGCGCCTGCACCCGCTCGGCCTGGCGCCGCGGCATCGCCATCAGCGCGGCGACGGCGGGGTTCCTGCTGTCGGCGAGCAGCGCCTGCGGCGTGCCGTCGGCGATCAGGCGCCCGCCGGCGAGGACGACGATGCGGCCGGCGAGGAGCACCGCCTCCTGCACGTCGTGGGTCACCATCAAGGTGGTCAGGCCGAGCCGCTCGTGGAGCGTGCGATAGGCGGTGCCGAGGCTGTCGCGGGTCACCGGGTCGAGCGCGCCGAAGGGCTCGTCCATCAGCATGATCTTCGGCCCCGCCGCGAGCGCGCGGGCGACGCCGACACGCTGGCGCTGGCCACCCGAGAGCGCATCGGGAAGGCGGCCCGCATGGTCCGCCGGGAGGTCGACCAGCGCCAGGAGCTCGGCCACCCGCTGGGCGATCCTGGCCTTGGGCCAGCCGAGCAGGCGCGGCGTCACGCCGATGTTCTCGCCGACCGTCATGTGCGGGAACAGGCCGATGCCCTGGAACACGTAGCCGATGCGGCGACGGAGCACCGCGGGATCGAGCCTGGCCACGTCCTCGCCGCCGACGACGACGCGGCCGCGATCGGGCTCGACCAGGCGGTTGATGGTCTTGAGCAGCGTCGTCTTGCCGGCGCCGGAGGTCCCGACCAGCGCGACGAACTCGCCCTCCCCGATCGCGAGCGAGACGTCGCGAAGCGCCGCCCCGCCGCGCGGGAAGGACTTGCCGACAGCGTCGACCTCGATCAATGGCGGCTGCGCCATGCCTCCCTGCCGGTCGGACCGATAACCAACGGCACTTCTTTACCCAGCGCGGCGTGCCCTACCCGGTCCGGCTTCGCCGGACTCGACCCCTCCCCGGAGGGGAGAGGTGAAGTGGCGCGCCGTCCGTCAGCCCAGCGTCTGGAGGCTGGAGGCGAGGCGGGCGAAGTCGGTCTGGCCGCCGCCATGGCCCGGCCGCCGGGTGCGGCGCCGGTTCTGCGGCCGTGCCGCCGGCTGCTCGGGCCGCCGCTGCGGCGCGGTGCGCTGGGGCTGACGCTGCGGCTCGGGCGGACGGGCTGCGGGCCGCGCCGACGCGCTCTCGGACAGCGGGTCGACCGGGATGCGCTGGCGCGTCAGCTTCTCGATGTCGCGGAGATACGCCCGCTCCTCGCCGTTGCAGAGCGAGATCGCGATGCCCTCGGCGCCGGCCCGCGCGGTGCGGCCGATGCGGTGGACATAGGATTCGGGCACGTTCGGCAGGTCGTAATTGATGACGTGGCTGACGCCGTCGACGTCGATGCCGCGGGCGGCAATGTCGGTCGCGATCAGGATCGGGGTCTTGCCGGCGCGGAACCCGGCGAGCGCGCGCTCGCGCTGGCCCTGGCTCTTGTTGCCGTGGATCGCGGCGGCGGCGAGGCCGGCACGGTCGAGGTTCTTCACCACCTTGTCGGCGCCGTGCTTGGTGCGGGTGAAGACTAGGACGCGCTCGACGGCGGGATCGGCGAGGAGGCGCTCCAGCATCCGCGGCTTGCCTTCGCTGGCGACGAAGATGACGCGCTGCGCCACCTTCTCCGCGGTGGTGGCGACCGGGGCGACGGCGACCTCGACCGGGTCGGTCAGGAAGGCCGACGCGAGCTCGGCGATGGCCTTCGGCATGGTCGCGGAGAAGAACAGCGTCTGCCGCTTCTTGGGCAGCAGCCTCACGATGCGGCGCAGCGCGTGGATGAAGCCGAGGTCGAGCATCTGGTCGGCCTCGTCGAGCACCAGCGTCTCGACCGCGTCGAGGGTCAGGCTGCGGCGGTCGATCAGGTCGAGCAGGCGGCCCGGCGTGGCGACGAGGATGTCGAGGCCGCCGGCGAGGGCGCGCTCCTGGCGGCCGACGGGCACGCCGCCGAACACGACGTCGGTCGCGAAGCGGAGGTGGCGGCCGTAGGTGCGGAAGCTGTCGGCGATCTGGCTCGCGAGCTCGCGGGTCGGCGCCAGCACGAGCACGCGGCAGCCGCGCGGGCGCCGCGGCTTCGGCGCCGCGTTCAGGCGATGGAGGATCGGCAGGGCGAAGGCCGCGGTCTTGCCGGTGCCGGTCTGGGCGATGCCGCAGAGGTCGCGGCCCCGCATGACGTCGGGGATGGCCTTGGTCTGGATCGGCGTCGGGCGCTCGTAGCCTTCGGCAACGAGGGCGCGCGCGATCGGCTCGGCGAGGCCGAATTCGGAAAAAGCGGACAAAACGATTCCTTGGGTGCTGGGCCGGCGGCGACGCACCTGCGCCGGTTCGCCGAACCTTATGAAAACGACCCGCGTGAAAGGGGCGAATGGGGAAACGGGCGGATTAGGGAGAAGGCCGGGCTTTCTCAGGAGCCCCCACGCGGCCTGCTCCGAGCAGCCGGAGGAATCCGGCGCCAACGCTCGTCAGCCGGGAATATGCGCCTTTGTGCGCCGCAACACAAGGGTGGAGAACGCGCGCGCTGCGGTTTGCGCGGCGGGTGGGCGGCCTATAAGGATCGGCGCCCTCGGGAGACACGACCGATGCCCACATCCGCCGCCCGCACCCCGTCCTCCGCCATCGGCCTCGGCGCCGACGATCGCGCCCGGCTGTTCGAGATCATCCGCCGGAGCTCGTTCGGCCGCGCCAAGGTCGTCCTCGCCTCCGGCCGCGAGAGCGATTTCTATTTCGACATGAAGCCCTCGATGTTCGACCCGGAGGGCGCGGCGCTGATCGCCGACGGCATCCTCGACGCCGCGCTCGGCGCCGGGGCGGCCTATGTCGGCGGGCTGGAGATGGGCGCGGTGCCGGTCACCGCCGCGGTCAGCGCCAAGAGCCACGCCATCGGCCGCCCGGTCGCCGGCCTGTTCGTCCGCAAGCAGGCCAAGGACCACGGCGCGAAGAAGCTGATCGAGGGGCTGAAGCCCGGCGCCTCGCTCAAGGGAGCGCGGGTCGTCGTGGTCGAGGACGTGACGACGACCGGCGATTCGGCGATGAAGGCGGTCGACGCGTTTCGCGCGGCCGGCGCCGAGATCGCGGCGGTGGTCACGATCGTCGACCGCGAGGAAGGGGCCGTCGAGAACTTCGCCGCCCGCGGCCTCCCCTTCGCCGCCCTGTTCAAGGCGTCCGAATTCCTGAACTGGCGGGGGTGACTCTCCGCCGGTTCCTCCCCCGCGTCAGCGGGGAGGGGGACCATGCGAAGCGTGGTGGAGGGCGCGCGCGACGCTGGTGAAAGCGAAAGGCCCCCTCCGGCTCGCTGCGCGCGCCACCTCCCCCGTTTCACGGGGAGGAACCGGGCGGCACAGGTTTAGCCGAGCCCGTAGAAGGCCCGGGCGTTGTCGCGGAACACGGCGGCCTTGTGCGCGTCGGAGAGCTTGATCTTGAAGACGTAGCGCGGGTCGTCGAAGTCCCAGTGCGGGTAGTCGGTCGAGAACATCAGCCGGTGCCAGCCGAGCCGGTCGATCACCTCGGCGAGATGCTCCGGCGTCTCCGGCTCCTCGATCGGCTGGGTGGTGAACCAGACGTGCTCGCGGAAATACTCCGACGGCGGCCGCTTGAGGTGGGGCACCTCGGCGCGCATCCGCTCCCAGGCGCGGTCCATGCGCCACGCCAGCGCCGGCGCCCAGGTGAAGCCGCCCTCGATCAGCGCGACGCGCAGCTTCGGGAAGCGCTCGAATACGCCCTCGAAGATCAGGCTGGTGACGGTGCCCTGGAGGCCCGATTCGAAGGAATAGTGCTCCTCGAGATAATAGTTGGGCCAGCCGGTGCCGGTCGACGGCGCGCCGCCCGAGATCGCGGCGGGGTGGAGGCCGATCGGCAGGCCGGCCGCCTCGGCAGCCTCATAGATCGGCCAGTAGCGCTTGCGCCCGAGCGGCTCGGCCGAGCGCGGCGAGACGATGACCTGGCGGAAATCCGGGTTCTGGGCCCGCTCGGTGATCTCGCGGGCGCAGAACTCCGCGTCCTCCTGGGGCACGACGATGCCGGCCTTGAGGCGCGGCTCGGGCTTCACCCAGTCCTCGATCTGCCAGTCGTTGAGCGCATGCGACAGCGCCCGGGCGTAGTCCTGGTTCCGCTCCTCCATGCCGCCGCGGCCGAGCGCGACCATCATGCCGGTCTCGATGCCGTGGGCATCGAGGAGCTGGCGCTGCATCAGGGCGAGGTCGCAGCCGGGCGGGCCGCCGTTCTCGGGATAGGCGTCGAGGCGCTGGCCGGCGCCCATCATGCGCGGGAAGGCGATGCCCGAGACGCCCTGGCGGACGTGGCCGCCGAAGGTCTCCAGGTGCTCGCGCCAGCGCTTCGACAGATAGGGATAGAGCACCGCGCCTGAACGCTGCGTGACGTGGACGTCGCAATCGACGATGCCGGCCTTCTGGACGGCCCTGGTGTCGCGTTCCAGGACAGGAGCGTTCATGGCACCGTCTCCTCGCTCTGCCGCGCCCCTCCCCCGGCATCGGCGCTCTCGCCGAGGCGGGGATAGGTCGCGCGGGGATTGTCGAACAGGATCTTTCGCACCAGCGCCGGCGGCAGGCCGTCGGGCAGGACGTCCTCGCCGTCGAAATGCCAGTGCGGATAGTCGGTCGAGAACAGGAGGAACTCGTCCGAGCCGACATGCTCCAGCGTGCGGAGCAGCGCGGCGCCGGCCTCTCCTTTCGGCAGGTCGAGCGGCTGCAGGGTGAAGCGGACGTGGCGGCGCACGATGTCGGCCGGCGGCTCGTCGAGCCAGGGCACCTCGTGGCGGACGCCGCGCCACTCCTTGTTGGTCCGCCAGATCAGGGTCGGCAGCCAGGTGAAGCCGGATTCGGCCAGCACCAGCTTCAGGTCCGGGAACTTCTGGAACACGCCCTCGGCGAGGAAGCTCACCACCTGGCTTTCGAAGGCGGAGCTCTGCGCCACCTGGTCCTCGACCTGGTAGGACGGATAGCCCGACGAGGTCGGCGCGTGGCGGTAGAGACTGCCGGCGTGGAGGCAGACCGGGAGGCCGTGGCGGGCCGCGGCCTGGTAGATCGGCCAGTACGCCCGGCGCCCGAGCGGGTGATCGTTCATCACCAGCAGCACGATCTGGACGAAGCGGCGATCGGGCGCGAGGCGCTCGATCTCGCGGACGGCGTGCTCGACGCTCTGCGCCGGCACCAGGATCGAGGCGCGGAGCCGCGGCTCCTTGTCGAGCCGCTCGGCCGCGACCCAGTCGTTCACCGCCGAGCAGAACGCCGCGGCGAGATCCTCGTTGAAGAGGGCGACCGAGCCGTGGAGCGTGTTCGCGATCGCGATCGAGGTGCCGAATGGATCGAGCGCCTGGCGGCGCAGCCCGTCGAGGTCGCTGCCGGGGAATTTTTCGCCGCGCCAGTCGGCCCGCGCCGAGGCCGGCGAGTCGGGCGGATAGCTCATCAGCGTGAAGGGGTTGCGGTCGATGTAGCGGGTCAGGATCTGCTCGCGCCAGAATTCGTCGAAGAACGGCAGCAGCGCACGGGTCCCCGGCACCGTCAGGTGGATGTCGCAATCGATCGCGCCGGGGTACGGCACCTTCATCGTCTCACTCCCGAACCGGCCTCGGCCGTCCCTCTGCCTATGTAGGGCTTCGCCCCGCGCCTTCATAGCGCAGCCGGCGCAAGGCAGGCCAGCGATCGGATACGGGGCCGGGAAGACCCCCCTCCGGCTCGCTGCGCTCGCCACCTCCCCCGCTTCGCTGGGGAGGATCAGCGCTGCGGCTTGGATCCTCCCCCGTCTGAGACGGGGAAGGGGACCATCCGAAGCATGGTGGAGGGGGCGCGCCGCGACGGAAAGAGGAGGGTTACTCCGCCGCTTCGGGGCGGCTCGGGGCAGCGGGTTCGGCCTCGTCGGGGCGGGGGCGGGCGCGGCGGCGGAGCAGGATCTCGTCCTCGCGGCGGCGCGCCATCTCGCGGAACGCCTGGTCGCGGCCGGAGAGATATGGCGGCGGCCAGGCCTGGCCCGCGACGCCGTACCAGGCCTCCGCCTGCCGCGTGAAGAACGGGTTCCAGAGATGCGGCCGGGCCAGCGCCACGAGGTCGGCGCGGCGGGTGTGGAGGATGGTGTTGACCTGGCCGGGATCGGTGATGGCGCCGACCGCCATCACGGCCATACCCGGCACGTTGCGGATCGCCTCGGCGAACCCGACCTGGAACATGCGGCCATAGACCGGGCGCTGGCCGGGCACGGTCTGCCCGGCGGACACGTCGATCAGGTCGCAGCCCGCGGCGGCGAAGGCCTCGGAAATCGCGAAGGTGTCGGCCTCGCTGATGCCGCCCTCCGCCCAGTCGCTCGCGGAGATGCGGACCGACATCGGCTTGTCGGCCGGCCAGACCGCGCGCATGGCGGAGAACACCTCGAGCGGAAAGCGCAGCCGGTTCCCGACGCTGCCGCCGTAGCCGTCCGTCCGCCGGTTGGTCAGCGGCGAGAGGAACGAGGCCATCAGGTAGCCGTGGGCGCAGTGCAGCTCGACCATGTCGAAGCCGGCGCGGGCGGCGCGCTCGGTCGCCTGGACGAACTCGGCCTTGATGCGGTCCATGCCGGTGCGGTCGAGCGCCGCGGGCTCCTGGCTGACGCCCTCGTAGTAGGCCAGCGGCGAGGCCGAGACGAGCGGCCAGTTCGCGTCCGGGTCGGCAAGCGGGCGGTCGGCGTCCTCCCAGCCGAGCTGGGTCGATCCCTTGCGGCCGGCGTGGCCGAGCTGCAGCGCGATCTTGGTCGCCGCGTTGGCGTGGACGAAGTCGACGATCTTCTTCCACTGCGCCTCGTGGTCATCGGTCCACATCCCGGTGCAGCCCGGCGTGATGCGGGCGTCGGGGGCCGGGCAGGTCATCTCGGTGAACATCAGCCCCTGGCCGCCGAGCGCATGCGAGGCGTAGTGGACGAAGTGCCAGTCGGTCAGGTTGCCGCCTGCGTCGGCGGAATATTGCGCCATGCCCGACATCACGACGCGGTTCGGGAGCGTCAGGCCGCGCAGGCGGAAGCGCGTGAACATCGGCGTCGGCCGGCTGCGGCGATAGTCGTCGCCGGTCTCGCGATAGAGCCGCTCGTAATAGGCGGTGTCGACCTTCTCGACGAAGGCGGGGTCGCGCACGACGAGGTTGTCGTAGGTGATCGACTTGGCGCGGCACATCACCACCATCGCGAACTGCTCGGGCTCCATGTCCCACGAGCGGTTCATGTGCTCGAACCAGGCGAGCGACACGTCGGCATTGTGCTGGATGACCTGGCACGGCACCCGCCGCGCGTCGTCATAGGCGGCGAAGGCGGCGTGGACATCGTCTTCGCCCTTCTCGACCACGGCGTCGGACAGCGCGATCGCGCATTCCATCGCGAGCTTGGTGCCCGAGCCGATCGAGAAATGGGCGGAGGCCTTGGCGTCGCCGAGGAGCACGATGTTCCCGTGCCACCAGTTGCGGCAGAAGATGCGCGGGAACTGGCGCCACAGCGAACGGTTCAAGAGCAGCCGGTGGCCTTGCAGCTCCTCGGCGTAGAGCGCCTCCAGCCGCCGGCGGGAGTCGTCCTCGGCGGTCTCCGAGAAGCCGTGGCCGGCCCAGCACGCCTCGTCCATCTCGAACACCCAGGTCGAGCGGCCGGGCTCGTACTGGTAGCAATGGGCGCAGACGATGCCGTGCGGCGTCTCGCGGAAGAAATAGTTGAACTCGCCCATCGGCCGGGTCGAGCCCATCCAGCAGAAGCGGTTCGACTTGATGGCGATCTCGGGCTCGAACGCGCCCTCGAAATGGCGGCGGATCGCCGAATTGACGCCGTCGGCGGCGACCACGATGTCCGACCCTGCGAAGCGGGTCGCGATCTCCTCGGGGCGGATCGCCTGCTCGAAATGGAGGCGCACGCCCTCCTCGCGGCAGCGCGCCTGGAGGATCGCGAGCAGCTTGACCCGGGCGATGCCGGCGAAGCCGTTGCCGGCGCAGCGCATCTCGGGCGCGTCGCCCTTGTGGATCGCGACGTCGTCCCAATAGGCGAAGCTGGTCTTGATGCGGGCGAACGACTCGCGGTCGCGCGACAGGAACTCGTGCAGCGTCTCGTCCGAGAACACGACGCCGAAGCCGAACGTGTCGTCGGCGCGGTTCTGCTCGTAGACCTCGACCGTCCAGTCCGGCCGGCGCTTCTTGGTGAGCAGCGCGAAATAAAGGCCGCCCGGGCCGCCGCCGATCACGGTGATGCGCATGCGCCGCCCTCCCGGTCCGGAACGGGACTCGCGAAACTGTTTTATAATTAAACTATCTGGCCGCGGGATCAAGGGGGCGGTGTAGTCGACCTTGCATCTCGTACAAAAATGTGCGATCCTACTTGCGGGAAAAGGACCGGGGGATGAACCGGGAGCAGCTTCTGCGCGCGCTTCGGTACTATGCTCGAAAGCGTCATTTGGCGTTTGACGTCGATACCAAGCGCGGCAAGGGTTCTCACTACTGGGTTCAGGTCGGCGATGCCGAGACTGTCATTCAGCACGATGTCAACCCAAAGCGCATCAGGACCATCCTGAAGCAACTGAAGATCGATCCCGCTGACCTTTAGCCGTGCTGGGTCATGCTCCAGGGGCCGCCTTCGACCGATGGTGAGAGAGATGTCCATCAACTGGGTGTTCGGCGTGCAGATCCGCGAGGATGAAGGAGAATACGTCGTCGCAGTGCGCGATCTACCGGCGGTGGTGACGGCTGGAGATAGCTTCGACGAGGCCTTGGAGCTCGCTGCCGACGCCATCGAGGTCGTCATCGCGGCTCACATGGCACGCGATCTCGATATTGTGTCGCCGAGCGCAATCCGCCACGGGGAACATGCTGTAGCCCTGCCGGCGCCACTCGCGGCCAAGGCATCGGTTTATGCCGCCTGGAAGGCGTCGGGCCTGTCGAAGAGCGAGCTTGCGCGCCGGCTCGGCCGCAGCGAGACCGAGGTCCGGCGCATCCTCGATCCGGGGCACGGCACCAAGCTCGATCAGCTCGACGAGGCCGCCCGTGCGCTCGGCGGCCGCCTCGCCGTGAGCTTCGCCGACGCGGCGTGACGCTCGTTCGCCGTCGTTGCGAGGAGCACAGCGGCGAAGCAATCCAGGGGCCCAAAGCGCTGCCGCCTGCGGCTCCTGGATTGCTTCGCTTCGCTCGCAATGACGGCGGCGCCTACAGCGCGAGCCCGCCGAGGCTGCCGCCGCCGCAGACGAAGAGGACCTGGCCGGTGACGAAGCCGGCCTCGGGCGCGGCGAAGAACATCACGGCGCGCGAGACGTCCTCGACGGTGCCGAGCCGGCGCACCGGGAGTTGGTCGGCGATCTTCTGCTGGCGCTCGGAGCCCTTCGGCACGATGCCCCAGAAATTGTCGGTCAGGATCGGGCCCGGCGCGACCACGTTGACGGTGATGCCCTCCGGCCCGAGCTCCAGCGCCCAGGTGCGCGCCATGCCGTGGATCGCGGCCTTGGTCGCCGAATAGGCGGTGCGGGTCGGCACGCCCATGGCGGCGCGCGAAGAGACGAAGACGATGCGGCCGAATTTTCTTGCGCGCATCGCCGGCGCCAGCGCCTGGGTCAGGATCAGCGGCGCGGTGAGGTGCAGACGGGCGAGCCCGTCGATCTCCGCCGGCTTCACGTCCGCCAGGAGGTTCGGCCAGATCAGCCCGGCATTGTGCACGAGGTGCGTCGCTTCATGGCGCGCCGCGATCTCCTGCGCCGCGGCGGCCGTCGCCGCTTCGTCGAGAAGGTCGACCTCGACCTGCTCGAAGCGCGGATCGGCGAGGTCGGCCTTGCCCTGGGC
>DASZVN010000185.1:0-22426 GCA_035547055.1 Hyphomicrobiales bacterium | reverse complement strand
GTCGGCTACAACAGCGGCCACGACCGCGCCATGGAGCTGATCGCCGGGCTGGCCGGGGAGGGGCACTACGCGCTCCCGGTCCGCCTCGAGGACAGCGCCACCGCGAAGGCGGCCGCGATCGAGATCGGCGAACGCTACGGCCGCTGCGACATCCTGGTGAACTCGGCGGGCTTCACCAGGCCAATTCCGCACAAGGACCTCGATGCGCTCGACGACGCGACCTTCGACGCCGTGCTCATCGCCAACGTTCGCGGCCCCTTCGCGATGATCCGGGCGCTGGCGCCGCTGCTCCGCAAGAGCGACGACGGCGTGGTCGTGAACATCTCCTCGATCTCGGCCTTCACCGGCTCGGGCAGCAGCATCGCCTATTGCGCCGCCAAGGCGGCGCTCGACACCATGACGGTTTCACTCGCCCGCGCGCTCGGACCCGAGATTCGTCTGCTGTGCGTCTCCCCGTCGGCGGTCGCGACCGACTTCGTCGCCGGCCGCGACCGCGCTGCCGTGGCGAAGCTCGCCGAGGCGACGCCGCTGAAGCGCATCACCGAAGCGGAGGACGTGGCCCGCGCGGTGATGGCGTGCGTCACCCATCTGCGAAACGCCACCGGCACCCGCATCGTGCTCGACGCCGGCCGTTCGCTGATGTGACACGCCACACGGGATTTCACATTCGGGCGAGAGGGCATTCTTTGCCTTGGCGGCGCCATATGCGGCGGGCAGCATCACGCGATATGCGTTCGGCTGACGGAGGGTTCATGTCTCGCGTGATGTACGTCGCGGCGGCGGTTGCCGTTCTCGGAACCGCAGGCGCCGGCATGGCCCTGGCGCAGGACAAGCCGCAGGACCCGATCGTGGCCCGGCAGAACCTGATGAAGGACCAGGGCAACGATCTTTATCGGGTCATCCTCGGGATGACGCGGGGCAGGGTTCCTTATGACGCGGCCAAGGCGTCGGCGGCTTTTGCCAGCATCGCGGCGGACTCGACCCATATCGCCGCGCTGTTCCCCGACGATTCCAAGACCGGCCACGACACCCACGCGCTGTCGAAGATCTGGCAGAACAAGACGGATTTCGAGGCCAAGGCCCAGAAGGTGCATGAGCTGGCGCTGGCCGCAGCCGACTCCTCGAAGCAGGGGCTCGACGCGACCAAGGCCGCCTTCAAGGCGGTGGACGACGCCTGCGACGCCTGCCACGACGATTACCGGGCGCCCTACAAGAAGCGCTAGCCGCGGCGATCGCAGTGCTGCGCATCGCCATCGCCGCCGTCGTCGCGATCGTCGTGGTCGTGGCGGCGGTGTTCTGGTGGCTCAGCGCCCCCGCCGAGCTCGGCCCGCTGCCACCCTATGCGGCGAGCGCCGCCCATGGCCGCGCGGTCTTTCTCGCCGGCGGCTGCGCCTCGTGCCACGCGATGCCGAACCAGAAGGACCAGACGCTGCTCGGCGGCGGCCTCGCGCTCGCGACCGCGTTCGGCACCTTCCACGTGCCGAACATCTCTCCCGATCCGAAGGCCGGGATCGGCGCCTGGAGCGAGCACGATTTCGCCGACGCGCTTCTCCTCGGCACCGGGCGGGGCGGCATCAACCTCTATCCGGCGCTGCCTTATACCTCCTACCACCTGATGACGCTGCCGGACGTGCGCGACCTCTACGCCTATCTCCACACGCTGAAGCCGTCGCCGAACGTCGTGCCGCCGCACGCGCTGTCGTTTCCCTTCGACATCCGCCGCGGCATCGGCCTTTGGAAGCGCATCTATTTCCGCCCCGGCCCGTTCAGGCCCGACCCGTCGAAATCCGCCGAATGGAACCGTGGCGCCTATCTGGTCGAAGGGCCGGGGCACTGCGCCGAGTGCCATAGCCCGCGCGACGCCTTCGGCGGCATCGTTGCCGGCGCCCGCTTCGCCGGCGGCAGGACGCTCGACGGCAAGCACGACGTGCCGAACATCACGCAGGACAAGGACGGCATCGCCTCGTGGAGCGTCGAGGACATCGCCGACATGTTGGACGACGGCGTGACGCCGGGCGGCGACTCGGTCAGCGGCGACATGCGCGAGGTGGTCGACAACCTGAGCCAGCTCCCCGCCGCCGACCGCCACGCCATGGCGGTCTACCTCAAGAGCCTGCCGCCCCATCCGACCGAGCATTGAAGGCCCAGCCGTATTTCCGCCTTGACCGCCGCGGCCGGCGCGGCTAGCGTCTCGCCCTCTTATCCTGGAGGCGGGGCGCGATGCGCACGCTCATTCTCGTAAGTGGGGCGCCGTTGGCCGGACGACCGTAAGGTCGCCTCCGTCGATGGCGCCGTGTCGCAGGGGCTCTTCGAGGCCCCTTTTTTATTGCCGCGGCGCCCCAGGCGCCCGGCCGGTCACCGAGGGAAGGTGATGTCATGAGCGAAGACCGGAACAACCACGCGGGCGAGGAGATGACGGGGGCCGAGATGGTCATCCGCGCGCTCCGCGACCAGGGCGTCGATCACGTCTTCGGCTATCCCGGCGGGGCGGTGCTCCCGATCTACGACGCCCTGTTTCACCAGAACGCGCTGAAGCACGTCCTCGTCCGCCATGAGCAGGGCGCGACCCACGCCGCCGAGGGCTATGCCCGCACCACCGGCAAGGTCGGGGTGGTGCTCGTGACCTCGGGTCCCGGCGCGACCAACGCCGTGACCGGAATGGTCGATGCGCTGATGGACTCGATCCCGCTGGTGGTGCTGACGGGACAGGTCGCGACGCACCTGATCGGCTCTGATGCCTTCCAGGAATGCGACACCGTCGGCATCACCCGCGCGGCAACCAAACATAACTATCTCGTCAAGGACGTGGCTGATCTTCCTCGTGTTCTGCACGAGGCGTTCTACGTCGCCCGTTCGGGCCGACCGGGGCCGGTCGTCGTCGACATTCCGAAGGACGTGCAGTTCGCGACCGGCCGCTACGAGGGGCCGACCGACGTCGCCCACAAGACCTACCGGCCGCAGCTCGACGGCGACGCCCAGCGCATCAAGGAAGCCGTGGCGCTGATGGCCGGGGCCAGGCGGCCGGTGTTCTACACCGGCGGCGGCGTCGTGAATTCCGGCCCCGAGGCCAGCCGTCTCCTGCGCGAGCTGGTCCGCGCCACCGGCTTCCCCATTACCTCGACCCTGATGGGACTGGGCGCCTTTCCGGCGTCCGACAAGCAGTGGCTCGGCATGCTCGGCATGCACGGCACCTTCGAGGCCAACCATGCCATGCACGATTGCGACGTGATGATCGCGATCGGCGCCCGCTTCGACGACCGCATCACCGGCCGGCTCGACGCGTTCTCGCCGGGCTCGCGGAAGATCCACGTCGACATCGATCCGTCCTCGATCAACAAGAACGTCATCGTCGACGTGCCGATCATCGGCGACGTCGCCCATGTGCTGAAGGACATGCTGGCGGCCTGGAAGGCGGCCAGGGCCCGGCCCGACAAGGCGGCGCTCGCCGCCTGGTGGGGCCAGATCGAGGGCTGGCGGGCGAAGAATTCGCTCGGCTATCGCGGCTCGAAGGAGCTGATCAAGCCGCAATACGCCATCCAGCGGCTCTACGAGGCGACCAAGGGCCGCGACACCTACATCACCACGGAAGTCGGCCAGCACCAGATGTGGGCGGCCCAGTTCTACCGCTTCGAGGAGCCGAACCGGTGGATGACCTCGGGCGGGCTCGGCACCATGGGCTACGGGCTGCCGGCGGCGATCGGCGTCCAGGTCGCCCATCCCGACGCGCTCGTCATCGACATCGCCGGCGAGGCGTCGGTGCAGATGACCATGCAGGAGATGTCGACCGCGATGCAGCACCGGCTGCCGATCAAGGTCTTCATCCTGAACAACGAATACATGGGCATGGTGCGCCAGTGGCAGGAGCTGCTGCACGGCGGGCGCTATTCGGAGAGCTATTCGGCAGCACTGCCGGACTTCGTGAAGCTCGCCGAGGCGTTCGGCGCGACCGGGCTCCGCGCGGAGAAGCCGGAGGAGCTCGACGACGTGATCCGGCGCATGATCGCGGCCGACGGGCCGGTGATCGCCGACATCGTGGTCGACAAGACCGAGAACTGCTTCCCGATGATCCCCTCCGGCCGCGCCCACAACGAGATGATCCTCGCCGACGAGAGCGCCATGCTGGAGGAGGCCGTCACCGAGGAAGGCAAGATGCTGGTGTGACGCTGTCCGTCATTGCGAGCGAAGCGAAGCAATCCAAGGGTTCCGAGCGCCGCACCTGCGGCTCCTGGATTGCTTGGTCGCTGCGCTCCTCGCAATGACGGCCGTCGCGCCATACCGTCCCCACCCGGAGTCACCGATGCCACCGTCCCGCAACGCCGCTGCCGCCGAGCCGCACACCCTCTCCATCCTGGTCGACAACGAGCCGGGGGTGCTCGGCCGCATCGTCGGCCTGTTCTCTGGCCGCGGCTACAATATCGAGAGCCTGACGGTCACCGAGACCGAGCACGCCCGCCAGGTCTCGCGCATCACCATCGTCACGCGCGGCACGCCGGAGGTGATCGAGCAGATCGTGGCGCAGACGATGCGGCTGGTGCCGGTCCATCGCGTGGTCGATCTCCGTGCCAGCGGCCCGGCGATCGAGCGCGAGCTGGCGCTGGTGAAGGTTCGGGGAGGGGGCGACAACCGGGTCGAGGCCCTGCGCCTCGCCGATGCCTTCCGCGCCCGGGTGATGGACGCCACCACCGGGAGCTTCGTCTTCGAGCTGACCGGCAAGACCGACAAGATCGACCAGTTCATCGCCCTGATGCTGCCGCTCGGCCTGGTCGAAGTGTCGCGGACCGGCGTCGCCGCCATCTCGCGCGGGCCGGAGCCGATGTGATGATTGCGGCGAACGCGCTCGCCGGTCTGGCCGCGTTCGCCTTCGTCGGGTCGATCACGCCCGGCCCCAACAACATCATGCTGACGCCCTCCGGCCTGAACTTCGGCTTTCTCCGGACCATCCCGCATCTCTTCGGCATCTTCGCCGGCTTCTCGCTGCTCCTCCTCGCGAGCGGACTCGGCGTCGGCGCCGTGTTCGCGGCGGTCCCGGCGGCGGGAACGGCGCTCAAGGTCGCGGGCGCGCTCTACATGCTCTGGCTCGCCTGGCGCATCGCCACCGCCGGCAGCCCGGGCGAAGGCGGCCGGACAGGCGGGCGGCCGATGACCTTCTGGCAGGCTTTCGCCTTCCAATGGGTCAACCCCAAGGCCTGGGTGATCGCGCTCGCGGCGATGGCGCTCTACGTGCGGCCGGGGCACCTCGTTGCCGACGTCCTCGTGGTCACCGCGGTATTCGCGCTGGTCAACCTCCCGTCCGTCTCGACCTGGGCCGGCTTCGGCCACCTGCTCCGCGAGTTCCTGCGCGAACCCGGCCGGGTACGCGCGTTCAACATCGTGATGGCGCTGCTCCTCGTCGCCAGCATCGTGCCGATGGTGCTGTGACGGGCTGCCGAGGCGGAAGGAGATGCGCTTCCGAGTTCCGCAATTTTCGGATATACACATGTCTATCCGAAGGGAACGGCGATGAAGGTAAGAGTCGCGAAATGGGGCAACAGCCTCGCAGTGCGGATCCCGCGAACCTTGGCCGCAGAGGCGGGACTTGCCGAGGGAAGTGCCGCTGACATGGTGCTCGATGAGGGCGGTGCGCTTCGCCTCGAGCCGCGGGCTTCCGCCAGTAATATTCCGACGCTTGCAGAGATGGTGGAGGAAATGCGCGGGCGTGGTCCCGAGAACGGTCCGTCGATCGTCGATTGGGGGGCGGATGTCGGCGCAGAGATCATCGACGACGACTATTCTCGCGGTGACATCGTGTTCGACGAAGCGACGGGCAACTATGTCGATCATCGACGTCGGTGACATCGTCTGGGTGGACTTCAACCCGGGCCGCGGTACCGAGCAGCTTGGCCATCGCCCTGCGCTCGTTCTGACGGATCGATCGTTTCATGAAGTCTCGCCGCGCGCGGTCGTCTGCCCAATCACGAGTCGCGTGAGGGGCTGGAGCACCGAGGTCGAGCTGCCCGCAGATGCCAAGACGCACGGGGCGATCCTTGTCGACCAGGTGCGCAGCGTCGACAGGACGATGCGTGGCTTTCGCTTCGTCGAACGCGTCCCGGCCGAGACGCTGCGCCAGGTGCGCGGCCGCCTTGCGGCTCTCTTGCAGCTCGGTCCGTAACCGCGACACGAGACTTGGTGCCGGTCGCCGGCTGTCGATTAAGAAAAGGCCTGAAGGGGAGGGCAGCGTGGCCGAGGGACGTGACGCGCCGCCCGGCACCGGGCGGATCGAGGCGTTCAGCGACGGCGTCATCGCCATCATCATCACGATCATGGTGCTGGAGCTGCGCGCGCCGGCCGAGGCCTTCGCCAGCGGGCATGTCGCGACCGTGATTGCGGCGCTCGGGCCGAACCTCGTCATCTACGCGCTGAGCTTCTTCCTCGTCGCGGTGATGCTGGTGAACCATCACGGCCTGATGCGGGTCGCGCCCCGCGCGACGACGGCGCTGTTCTGGTGGAACGCCAACCTGCTGTTCTGGATGTCGCTGATTCCGCTGTCGACGGCGGTGTTCGGCGCCTATCCGAAGCTGCCGCTGGCGGTCGCCTTCTACGGCGCCGTGCTGGCGGCGAACTCGATCAGCTTCACCCAGCTTCACCGCTGCGTCGATCTGATCGACGGAGAGCTGCTGCCGAAGCAGCGCAAGCTCCTGATCCGCGACACGGCGACGACCGCGCTCTTCGCGTTGTCCGTGCCGCTCGCCTACGTGTCGGTCTATCTGTCCTGGGCGATCTTCGCGATCCTGCCGGCGGTCTATTTCGCGCCGGTGTCGGTCGTCGGGCGCGAGCAGGTCGAGTGAGCGGCGGTCACGCCGTGGCCATCGCCTGCTCGGCATCGCGGCGGATGCGCGCCACCACCGAGCGCATGCCGTTGGAGCGCTGCGGCGTCAGATGCTCGCTGAGCCCGAGCCGCTGCATCGCCGCGGCCGCGTCTATGGCGAGGATGTCGGCGGCAGGCCGGCCGGAATAGAGCGCGAGGAGGACGGCGAGAAGACCCCGCACGAGGTGCGAATCGCTGTCGGCGCGGAAGCTCAGCACCGGCGGGCCGGCGTCGCGCCCGACATCGGTCTCGAGCCAGACCTGGCTGACGCAGCCCTGCACCTTGTGCTCGGGCGAATGGCCGCTCTCGGACATCGGCGCGAGCTCGCGGCCGAGCTCGATCAGATAGCGGTAGCGGTCCTCCCACTCGTCGAGCAGCGAGAACGCTTCGTCGATATCCGCGATGGCGGGGGCGCCGGTTGCCATGGCCTGCATATAGCGCCGGCGCGGCCGTTCGCCAAAGGCCGGATGTTCAGCTCCGGCCGAGGCGCGGCGGGCGCGCCGCAGGGAACGGGACGGCTGCCGTCGCTTCCGGAACCGGCGGGGCGGCCGGCCCGGTTACCGTCACCGGCGGCGCGGGCTGGGCAGGGGCTGCCGTGTTTGCGGCCGCGGCAACGCGCTGGACCGCACCGGCACCCGCCCGCGCGAGGACGAGGCAGTCGCCCGGCTCGCCGCTGCACCACGACGAAACCGCCTCGCCGGCCGCGGCGAGGCTGTGGGTCAGCGTGTCGCCGAAGCTCGGCCCCGTGCCGGCGCCGGCGCCGCCCCGGGCGGGAATGATCGCCGACATCACCAGGAGCCAGAATGCGGCGCGGAACAGGAAGCGCATGGAAATGTCCCTTCGCCGGCCGTGATAGCCCGCAGCGACCTAATCCCGCGCCAAGGCATTCGTTCGAATTGTCGCAAATGCGGCTCAAATCCGCCGCGCCGTTCGCTCTCCGCGGCCGGACGTGCGCCGCTTAGGGTTCGTTTAAGGGGCGTCTGCCATGGTCGACGTCTCAGGGGCACCAACGGCGCGGGCAACGCGGCCGGAGAGTGGCGTCGCATGGCTTACTCATCCGCGGTTCGGGATCATGTCGCGGCGCTGGTCCGCGGCATCGCGCCCGGGCTCGACGGCGGCACCGCGCCGCAGGCGCTGTTCGTCCTCTGGCACCTGGCCGCCGGGCTGCTCGGCTTTGCCGCGATTCCCTTCGTGCTTCTTGCCCACCCGGCTCCGGCCGGCCTCGCGATGCTGCTCCTGGCCTGGCCGGTCGTGCCGCTCCTCGTGGCGCGCGACTTTCTCCGCCGGCACGATCTGGTGCGGGCGAATCTCCTATCAGCCGCCGCGATTGCGGCCGCGACAGCGATCGTGGCCATCTCCGGGGGCGGCACGGGGATGCTCGCGGTCGCCTGGCTCCTGCTGCCGCCGGTCCAGGCCGCGTTGATCGGCGCGAACCGCGCGGTGGTGCCGGCCGCCGGCTTGGCGGCAGTGACCGCGGCGGTCCTGATCGCCGTCCGCCTGTCCGCCGGCCAAGGCGGGTCGCATCCCTTTCTCCTCGGGCTGGCGGGTTTTGGCCTCGCTGCGATGACGGTTTATGGAGCGCTGCTGTTCCGGGCGCGCGAGCGCCTCGCGGGTATCGCGATCGCGGCCAGCCATGCCGAGGACGAGGAGCGCCGGCGGGTCGCGGAGAGCGTCAGCGACCTCATCACCCAGCATGGGTCGAACGGCGCTGTGCTCACCGCCTCGCTCTCCGCCGATACCGCGGTCGGCACCGAGGCTGCCTCTCTCCTCGGACAAGGCCTGTTCCAGCGCGTGCACGTGGCCGACCGGCCGGCGTTCCTCGCCGCGCTCGCGCGCGCCGGCGGCGGGGCCGCAGCCGGCGTCGAATTCCGCCTGCGCCAAGGCACCGCCGGGCGCGAGGCCGGGCCGCCGCGCTTCGCCTGGGTCGAGATGCGCGCCGCGCCGATCCGGGGGGCTGCGGCGTCAGACGGCGGCGACGGGCGCTACCTGGTCGTCGCCATCACCCGTGACATCGGCGAGCGCAAGGCCCGCGAGGAGGAACTGGTCGAGGCGCGGCGCGAGGCCGACCGCGCCAATGCCGCCAAGAGCCGTTTCCTCGCCACCATGAGCCATGAGCTGAGGACGCCGCTCAACGCCATCATCGGCTTTTCCGAGATGCTGTCGGGCACCATGGCGCCGCCGCTCGACGAGGCCCGCCGCCGCGAATATGCCGGCCTGATCCACCAGTCGGGCCAGCATCTCCTTTCGGTCGTCAACGGCATCCTCGACATGTCGAAGATCGAGGCCGGCAGCTTCACCATCCTGCCCGAGCCGCTGGCGCTCGAGCCGCTGGTGGCGGGCTGCGTCAAGCTCCTGGCGCTGAAGGCGGCAGAGGGCGGCGTCCAGATCGAGACG
Organism: Hyphomicrobiales bacterium; assembly: GCA_035547055.1. Lineage (GTDB taxonomy): Bacteria > Pseudomonadota > Alphaproteobacteria > Rhizobiales > Methylopilaceae > DASZVN01. The sequence goes on along the minus strand of DASZVN010000185.1, from coordinate 13,188 downwards.
GACCTCGCCGACGGGCTGCCCGACCTCGTCGCCGACCAGCGCGCCTGCAAGCAGATCCTGCTGAACCTGATCTCCAACTCGATCAAGTTCTGCCGGCCCGGGGGCCACGTCACGGTCGGCGCGGCCCGCGACGGCGAGGCGATGCTGCTCACGGTATCCGACACCGGCGTCGGCATCGCCGCCGAAGACCTGCCGCGCCTCGGCGCGCCGTTCTTCCAGGTCCGCTCGTCCTACGACCGGCCCTACGAAGGCACCGGCCTCGGCCTCTCGGTGGTGAAGGGCCTGGCCGAGCTGCATGGCGGCGGTTTCACGATTGCCAGCACGCCCGGCATCGGCACCCGCGTCACCGTGCGTCTGCCGCTGGTTCCGCCGGGCATCGCGGCCGCCCCGGCCATCCCGCCCGAGACGGCAGCCTGGAGCGACGACATCGAGAGGGTCAAGCAAAGTGCGTGAGGCGGTGGAGCGGGCAGGGGCCCGCATGCCCCATCGGCGCGAAGAGGGCCGCGGCCTTCGGAGCGCGGCGGTTGCCGTCGCGCTTCGCCGCCCGCTGGATTCGGCCGCTGCCGTGCTGGCCGGCGCGCTGGCGGTTGGCATCATCGTCAACGCGTTGGCGCTGCAGGCAAATGTCCACCACCGCGCCGCGGCGCCGCGCCAGGCTGCCGAGCCGGCGCCGGTGGCCCGTCCGGTGCCGCGTCCTGCCGCACCGGCGGTCGCGCCGCTGCCGGCACGCGAGACCGCGATGCCGGCAGCCGAGGCCGTTCCCGCGCCGGCGCGGACCGAGGCGCCGAACCAGTCGCTGATCACGGCGATCCAGACCGAGCTCAAGCGCCGCGGCGTCTATCGCGACAAGGTCGACGGCGAGCTCGGCCCGAAGACCGGCGCGGCCATCCTCAGCTTCCAGGTCGCCGCCGGCCTGGCCCCGACCGGCCAGCCGAGCGAGGCCCTGCTTCGCGCCCTGCGCGGGCGCTAGACCCGCGGGTTGATCTCGCGACCGTTTGCTGGTCACTGGTCGCCGATGCGCGTCACCTCCGCCATCTGGGCCGCCGCCTTCATCCGGCGCTGTCATTCCGCCGCGATCTACGCGGTGGTGCGGCGGCGCGGCGCGGCGGAAGCCGGCGCGATCTTCGTCGTGCTCGACCGGCTCGACGGCACCCGCACGCTGTTCGGCCCGGCGCCGCAGGCGGCGATGGCGGACGAGGCGGAGGTCTCCGACCGCCGCTTCACGATGGTCGGGCCGGAGGCTTCCGAGCCCGAGGCGGTCGAGGCCAAGCTGCGGCGCGAGATGGACTTCGATCCCGACCTCTGGATCCTCGAGATCGAGGACCGCCAGGGCCGCCATTTCCTCGACCTCGTCGCCTAGCTGGTGCGGCACGGCTGCAACAGCGGCGGCGCCTTCGCGGGCGAGGCGCCCGCTTTCATTTTTCGTTAACGATGGGGTCGGCTCACTGGAGGGCAACAACGGGAGGCCTACGCCCGCCACGGGGCGGGATCGGGGGTACGACATGGAGCCGACTATGGGCACGCTGCTCCAGTTTTCGCCGCGACGGCGGTCCACGGGCGTACAGCCGCCGGTGGCGCACGGGCCGGCCGATATTCTGCTCTTCACCGGCGTCCGTTACGAGCGCGCCGAAGCCGTGGTGCCGCCGCGCATTGCGGAAGGGCAGGGCGAGCCGGACCGCCGGGTGCAGCCGTCCTGAGGGCCGCGCTTCTTCCGGCTCTCGCCGCTGCGCTGTCGGTCGCGGCCTGCCAGGACACCGATTTCGGCCGGGCGCGGCCGGTGCTGGAGAGCCCGGCATCGCCGGTGCCGGTGGTGGCCGGCGTCCCGCTGCCGCTCACCGACGCCGAGCAGGATCTTCGCAGGCGTGGGTCCGAGCTTGCGGTTTCGACCTCGCCCTTCGCCGACGCGTTGCCGCCGCTCGCCGCCGATCCCAGGCTCTATGCCGAGCGCCTGATCGGCGGAGCGACCGCATCGAGCGAATCCCGCTTCGCCCGCCTCGGCGACGACATTGCCTCCGACCATACGCGCCTGGTCCAGTTCCTGCCGGCCGCGAGAACCGTCGCGGCACGCGACCGCATTCGCGTGGCGGCCGAGGGCTATGTCCCCGTCTCGGGTGCCGAAGGGGCCGCGCTCGCGGGGCGCATGGCCGACAACGCGGCCGTCATCGAGCGGACGCTCGGCGTCCTCCGCGCGCGCGCGGCGGCCTACCGGGTCGCGCTCGATCATCTCGTGCTGGCGACGCCATCGCCGGCGGCGGTGCCGGTGGAGCGTGCGCTCGCGCGCTTCGATCGCGCGCTGGCGGATGGCCTCAGGCCGGAAGATCCGAGGTAGCGGCAATCTCGCCGCCAGCCGCGGCGAGCAGCGGCGCAAGCCGCTTCGCCCATTCGACCGCCACGTCCTCGGCCATGGTACCGGCGGAAGCGTCGTGGCGCTCGAACGGCAGGAGGCGCGTCGCGCCCTTCTCTTCGAGCAGGCGGTCCCACTGCGCGCCGCCGTTGCAGAAGGTGTCGGCATAGGTGCGGTCGCCGAGCCCGAACACGGCGAAGCGCCTGTCGGCAAGGGTGCCGCTGTCCTGGAGCGCATCGAAGAAATGCTGGCCGTTGTCGGGAACGTCGCCCTGGCCGTAGGTCGAGGAGACGACGACGATCACGTCAAGCCCATCGATCGCGCCGGCGTCGAGCCCGTCCATCAGGCGCACCTCGGCCCTGATGCCCTGCGCGGCGAGCGCATCGCTCGCCTCGTCGGCACAGAGCTCGGCGAGCCCGGTCATGGTGGCGACGAAAATGCCGATCCGGCCGCCGCTCATCGCCTGTCCCGCATCCGCTTCACGCTCCTGGCATCCTCGCGGACGCCGGATGCAATATAGTGGCAGCGGCCCGGAGAGACGAACATGGATGCGGTCCTCGATGTGCCCGCCGCGCCGGAGCCGGTGGTCTACGACCGGCCGGGCGAGCGCTGGCGCCACTGGCGCCTCTCGATCGAAGGTCGCGTCGCGACCGTCGCCATGGCGGTCGATCCCGACGGCGGCCTCGTCCCCGGCTACAAGCTCAAGCTCAACAGCTACGACCTCGGCGTCGACATCGAGCTTCACGACATCGTCCAGCGGCTCCGCTTCGAGCATCCCGAGGTCGGCTGCGTCGTGATCGCCTCGGCGCTGGAGCGGGTGTTTTGCTCGGGCGCCAACATCTACATGCTCGGCCAGTCGAGCCACGCCTGGAAGGTGAATTTCTGCAAGTTCACCAACGAGACGCGGAACGGCTTCGAGGATTCGTCGGCTCATGGCGGGCTGAAGTTCCTCGCCGCGGTCAACGGCAGTTGTGCCGGCGGCGGCTACGAGCTGGCGCTCGCCTGCGACGAGATCCTCCTGGTCGACGACCGCAGCTCGGCGGTGTCGCTGCCCGAGGTGCCGCTGCTCGCGGTGCTGCCGGGTACCGGCGGCCTGACGCGCCTCGTCGACAAGCGCAAGGTGCGGCCCGACCTCGCGGACGTGTTCTGCACCTCGGAGGAGGGAGTGCGCGGCCGCCGCGCCAAGGACTGGGGCCTCGTCGACGACCTCGCCCCGCCGGGCCGTTGGGCCGAGGCGGTGAGGGCGCGCGCCACGGCGCTGGCGGCGCAGTCGCCGCGGCCGGAGCGCGCCGAAGGCGTGGCGCTGATCCCGCTCGATCGCCGGATCGAGGACGACGGCTATCGCTATCCCCATGTGACGGTCGCGCTCGACCGGGCGCGTGGCGCCGCCACCATCCGCGTCGCCGCGCCGGCGGATGCGCCGCCGGCAGGCGGCGAGGCGATGCGAGAGCAGGGCGCGGCGTTCTGGCCGCTGGCGATGGCGCGGGAGCTCGACGACGCCATCCTGATGCTCCGCACCAACGAGCCGGAGATCGGCCTGTGGCTGATCGAGACCGCAGGCAACGGCGATGCCGTGCTCGCCTACGACGCCGCGATGGCCGCGGCGGCGGACCATTGGTTCGTGAACGAGACCGTCGGCATGCTCCGCCGCACGCTGGCGCGGCTCGAAGTATCGTCGCGCTCGCTGTTCGCGGTGGCGGGGCGGGGCTCGGCCTTCGCCGGCACCCTCGCGGACCTGCTCTTCGCCGCGGATCGCGCCTATATGCTCGACGCGCCGGACGGCCCCATGCTCCGCCTCGGGCAAGCGAATTTCGGCCTCTATCCCAAGGTCAACGGCCTCGGCCGGCTGGCGAGCCGCCTCCTCGGCGCGCCCGAGCGGATCGCGGAGCTTCGCGGGCTGATTGGCCAACCCGTCGCCGCCGCCGAGGCGGCGAAGCTCGGCCTCGTCACCTTCGCGCCGGACGTGCTCGACTGGGACGAGGAGCTGCGCCTCGCCATCGACCAGCGCGCGGCGCTGTCGCCGGACGCGCTGACCGGCATGGAGGCTTCTCTCCGCTTCGCCGGGGCCGAGACGGTCGCGACCAAGGTGTTCGGCCGCCTGTCGGCTTGGCAGAACTGGGTGTTCAGCCGGCCCAACGCGGTCGGCGAGGGCGGCGCACTCCGCCTGTTCGGCACCGGCCGGCGGGCCGATTTCGACAGGCGGCGGGTGTGAGGGGCGATGACGCCAACGCGTGCGCGTCTCAATCCCTCGCTCGGATCGCATGCTGGCGCATGCGACTCGATCTCTTCTTCCGGGAGAGGTGAAAGGCGCCGCAGCGCCCCACCTCTCCCCGGCTGGTAAGGGGGACGATGCGGTTGTGATTTAACGAGAGGACAGCGGCCATGGGCATCGACTACCAGTCCCGCATCCCGAACAACGTCGATCTCGCGACCGACCGCTCGCTGCAGCGTGCGCTGGAGCATTGGCAGCCGGCCTTCCTCGACTGGTGGAAGGAGCTCGGCCCCGAGCGCTACCAGGACCGCGACGTCTATCTCCGCACTGCGACCTCGGTCGACGCCAAGGGCTGGGCCAGCTTCGGCTATGTCCGCATGCCGGAGTACCGCTGGGGCATCTTCCTGGCCGAGCCGAGGCCCGATCGCCTCATCGGCTTCGGCGACCTCAAGGGCCAGCCGGCCTGGCAGCAGGTGCCGGGCGAGTTCCGCGCGACGCTGCGCCGCCTGATCGTGACCCAGGGCGACACCGAGCCGGCCTCGGTCGAGCAGCAGCGGATGCTCGGCCTCACCGCGCCCTCGCTCTACGACCTCCGCAACCTGTTCCAGGTCAATGTCGAGGAGGGGCGGCACCTCTGGGCGATGGTCTACCTGCTCCACGCCTTCTTCGGCAGCGACGGCCGCGAGGAGGCCGAGGAGCTGCTCTATCGCCACTCCGGCGACGCCGACCACCCGCGCATCCTCGGCACCTTCAACCAGCCGATCGACGATTGGCTCAGCTTCTTCATGTTCACCTATTTCACCGACCGCGACGGCAAGTATCAGCTCAAGAGTCTCGCCGAGTCCGGCTTCGACCCGCTGGCACGGACCTGCCGCTTCATGCTCACCGAGGAAGCCCACCACATGTTCGTGGGCGAGACCGGGCTCGGCCGCATCGTCAAGCGCACGCTGGAGGTGATGCAGGAGCTGAAGACCGACGACCCCGACACGCTCCGCAAGGCCGGCGTGATCGACCTGCCGCTGCTCCAGCGCTACGTCAATTTCTGGTACCCGTCCTCGCTCGACCTGTTCGGCTCCGAGATCTCCTCCAACGCCGCGACCTATTTCGCCAACGGCCTCAAGGGCCGGCCCGACGAGGACGGCTTCGCGGACCATGTCGCGGCCGAGACCGCCGAGACCATCGAAACCGCCGAGGGACCGCGCGAGGTGCCGACCCGCAACGCGATGAACCTCATCACCCGCTCGGCCTATAGCCGCGACTGCGCGATCGGCCTGACGCGGTGGAACCGCACGATCGCCAAGGCCGGCTTCGCCTTCGAAATGAAGCTGCCGTCGGAGCGCTTCAACCGCGCCGTCGGCACCTGGGCCGGCGCGAGCTTCGACCCCGACGGACGTCCCTGCGCGCGGGAGGCCATCGCCGGGGCAATGCCGGGCGAGGCCGACCGCGCCTATGTGCGCTCGCTGATGGTGCCGGTGACCGAGCGCGGAAAATTCGCCGGCTGGATCGCTCCGCCCGACCGCGGCGTCGACAACAAGCCGCTCGATTTCGATTATGTGCGGCTGGCGGCGTGAGCGCTTCTTGTAGGATGGGCATCGGCAGCGCCGATGCCCACGACGTGGGCAAGCGAAGCCTGCCCACCCTACGAAAAATCAAATAGGGAGGAACGCCATGGAGACCGCGGAGGCGCGAACGATCGCCGACCTGCTGGAGCGCTACAACGCGGCGGCCGACCTGATCGGCGGCAACCTCGCCGCCGGCCGCGCCGGCAAGACCGCGGTGATCGACCCCGCCGGCGCCATCACCTACGGCGCGCTCGCCGAGCGGATCGACCACTGCGCCGGCGCGCTCCGCGCCGCGGGCATCCGGCGCGAGCAACGCGTCCTCCTGTGCCTCCTCGATATGGTGGATTTCCCAACCGCCTTCCTCGGCGCGATCAAGGCCGGCATCGTGCCGGTGCCGCTCAACACGATGCTGACCGAGGCGGACTATCGCTGGATCCTCGCCGACAGCGGCGCCGCCGCGGTGGTCGTCAGCGCCGAGCTGAGCGCGCAGTGGGAGAAGATCGCGCCGGATTTTCCGGCGGTGCGGTTCTTCTCGATCGGCGAGGGGCCGTGGCCGCGCTTCGACGACGTCCTCGCTGCCGCAACGCCGATGACCGAGCCGGCCGACACGCATCGCGACGACGTCGCGTTCTGGCTCTACACCTCGGGCTCGACCGGCCGCCCCAAGGGCGCGATGCATACCCAGGCCGTGCTCCGCCTCACTGCCAATCTCTATGGCATCGCCGTCGCCGGCTTTCGCGAGGACGACGTGGTGCTGTCGGTCGCCAAGCTGTTCTTTGCCTATGGCCTCGGCAACGCGCTGACCTTTCCGTTCGCCGCCGGTGCGACGGCGGTGCTCCATCCCGGCCGGGCGACGCCCGCGGCGATCGGCGATCTGATGGGTCGCCACGGCGTCTCGGTCCTCGGTGGGGTGCCGACCTTCTTCGCCGGCTTCCTTGCGAGTCCCGACTTGCCGGCACCGGCGGACGTGCCGCGCTTCCGCCTCGCCATCTCGGCGGGCGAGCCGCTGCCGTCGCATCTCGGCCGCGGCGTCGCCGAGCGCTTCGGCGTCGAGGTGATCGACGGCCTCGGCTCGACCGAGATGCTGCACATCTTCCTGTCGCAGCGGCCGGGCGCGGTTCGCCACGGCTGTACCGGCAGGCCGGTGCCTGGCTACGAGGTCCGCATCGTCGGCGACGACGGCAGCCCCGTGGATGACGGCGAGATCGGCGACCTCGAGGTGAAGGGCCCGACCGCCTGCGCCGGCTACTGGCGCAACCGGCCGCGCTCGCTTGCGACCTTCGTCGGCGAATGGACCCGGACCGGCGACAAATATGTCCGCGACGCCGAGGGCTGGTACACCCACGCCGGCCGCTCCGACGACATGCTGAAGGTCGGCGGCATCTACGTCTCGCCGACCGAAGTCGAGGAGGCGCTGGTCGGCCACGAGGCGGTGCTGGAGGTCGCGGTAGTCGGCGCGCCGGACGGCGACGGCCTGATCAAGCCGCGCGCCCACGTCGTCCTGAAGCAGGGCTTCGCCGCCTCGCCCGAGCTCGACGCCGCGCTCAAGGCTCACGTCAAGGCGCGGCTCGCGCCCTATAAATACCCGCGCTGGATCGCCTTCGAGGGCGAGCTGCCGAAGACCGCGACCGGCAAGATCCAGCGCTTCCGCCTGCGCGGCCAATGAACAACGCTATACGCGGCGCCTACCAGGCATGGCCGGGCTTGTCCCGGCCATCCATGACTTTTCTTCGGCGGCGGTGTCCACAAACTCGTGGATGCCCGGACCAAGTCCGGGCATGACGGGTTGAGCCCCGGCCATGAGCGACACCGCGACTTTCGTCACCGTCGACGGCGTCCGGCTGGAGACGCGCGAGTGGCCGGGTAGGGAAGGGGCCGCGGCCACGCCGATCCTCCTGCTGCACGAAGGGCTCGGCTCGGTCTCGATGTGGCGGGACTTTCCCGCCAGCCTGGCCGAGCGCACGGGGCGCCGCGTCGTGGCATGGTCGCGCCAGGGATATGGCCGCTCCGACCCGATGCCGGGGCCGTTCGCGCCGGACTACATGCACCGCGAGGCAGAGAAGTTGCCAACGCTGATGGACGCGCTCGGCCTGGAGCGGGCGCATCTGTTCGGCCACAGCGACGGCGGGTCGATCGCGCTGATCGCGGCGGCGCATCATCCGGCGCGGATTGCGAGCCTCATCCTCGAAGCGCCCCACGTCCATGTCGAGCGGATCACCCATGACAGCATCGCCGCGGTGAAGGAGGTGTTCGCGGCGACCGACCTCGCCCAGCGCCTCGGCCGCCACCACGCCGACCCCGCCCACAGCTTCCGGCTCTGGAACGACATCTGGCTCGACCCGCGCTTTCGCGACTGGAGCATCGAGGCGCTGCTGCCGCGGATCCGCGCGCCGGCGCTCCTGATCCAGGGCCAGGGCGACGAATACGGCACGCTCGACCAGCTCGACCGCATCGAGGCCGCGCTGCCGGCCGCGCGTCGGCTGGAGCTCGCGTCCTGCGGCCACAGCCCCCACCGCGACCAGCCCGACGCGGTGCTCGCCGCAGTGGCGGCGTTTCTCGGCGACTTTTCGTAGGGTGGGCACGCGCAGCGTGCCCATGTCGCGGGCTTCGGCAAAGCCGATGCCGCCCTGCATTTCTCAGGCCGGCACCGCCTCGATGATCGCGGTGTTCGCCAGCGTCGTCTGCACGACGCGCTCGAGGCGCAGGCCGGCGCCGGCGAAGAGGGCGCCGAACTCGGCCGCCGCGCGCTCCTGGCCGCCGTCGCGGACCAGCATGTTGAGGTCGTTCATCCGCTCGTCCTGGTCGCGGATCGTGGTGCCGATCTTCTCCGGCAGCACCATCTCGACCAGCACCACCTTGCCGCCGGGCGCCATCGCCCGCCGGCAGTTCTTCAGCACCAGCGTCGATTTCTCGTCGTTCCAGTCGTGGATGATGCGCGACAGGAGGTAGAGGTCGGCGCCTTCCGGCACACGTTCGAACATGTCGCCGGCCTCGGCGGTGCAGCGGTCGGCGACCCCCTTCTCGGCGAGGAGCGCCGGCGCGCCGGCGACGACGTGGGGGATGTCGTAGACGGTGCCCTTCGGCCCCGGATTGGCGTTCAGGATGCCGGCGAGGAGGCCGCCGTGGCCGCCGCCGACATCGACGATGCGCTTCGCCCGCGAGAAGTCGTAATGCGACAGCACGGCGGCGAGGTTGCCGGCCGAGAACGCGGTCATCGCGTCGTTGAAGATCTTGGCGAAGGCCGCGTCGCCCTTGTGGTGGTCGAAGCTGTCGGAGGCGCCGAGGGCATGGCGCACGCCAGTCTCGCCGGTCTGGATGGCGCGCCCGAGCGCGCCCCAGCTCTGCCAATAGGTCGGGTGGCCGAACATGCGCACCCAGGGCAGCGCCGAGCCCTCGACGTCGCTCCTGAGCGCCGTGCCGAGCGGGGCGAGCGCGAACGAGCCGTCGTCTTCCTCGCGGAACAGGCCGAAGGATGCGAGCGCACGGAGCAGGCGGCGAAGCGAGGGAGCGTGCGTTCCCGTATCGGCGGCCAGGTCCTCCGCCGTGCGCGGACCCGCGGCGAGGCGGTCGGCGAGGCCGAGGTCGGCGGCGAGATAGGCCGCCTGCGAGGCCTGGTAGGCCTTGACCAGGCGGAACACCGCCGCCGTTGCTGCCGGGTCCGCCGCTTCCATCGCCGCCATCGCCGCTACCCCTCGTGATTTCACGCGGGGGATAGAGCAGATCGCGGCGCCGCCGTCGATAGATGACGGCTCAACCTTCGTATTCGTAGGCGCGCTCGCCGTGGGTCGAGAGGTCGAGTCCGTCGAACTCCTCCTGGGCGCCGACCCGGACCGCGGTGACGGCGCCGATCGCCTTGACCAGGACGAAGGTGACAAAGCCCGACCACGCCGCCACCGCGGCGACCACCAGCGCCTGGATGCCGAGCTGGTGGGCCCAGCCGATGCCCCGGGCCAGGCCGACGCCGCCAAGCGACGTCACGGCGAAGATCGCGACCAGGAGCGAGCCCAATATGCCGCCGACGCCGTGGACGGCGAAGACGTCGAGCGAATCGTCGATCACCAGCCGCTGCTTCACGAACACCGTCACGTAGAGGCAGATCGCCCCGCCGGCCGCGCCGATGACGAGCGCGCCGGCCGGTCCGACGAACCCCGAGGCCGGCGTGATGGTCGCGAGGCCGGCGACGCAGCCGGTGACCGCGCCGATCGAGGTCGGCTTGCGGATCTTGATCCACTCCAGCGTGGTCCAGGTCGCGGCGCCCGCCGCCGCGGCGAGGTGGGTCGCAAGGATCGCGGCCGCTGCCGTGCTATTCGCCGCGAGCGCGCTGCCGCCGTTGAAGCCGAACCAGCCGACCCACAGCATGCCGGCGCCGGCCATCGTCATGCCGGGGTTGTGCGGCGGCGTCAGCGAGGCGGGGAAGCCGCGCCGCTTGCCGATCAGGATGGCCGCCACGAGCGCCGCGACCCCGGCCGAGGTGTGGACGACGATGCCGCCGGCAAAGTCGAGCACGCCGAGCCCGGCGGCCCAGCCGCCGCCCCACACCCAGTGCGCGACCGGCACGTAGACGAGGAGCAGCCACAGCGCGCTGAACAGCACGACGAACGGGAAGCTGACGCGTTCGACGAAAGCGCCGACGATCAGCGCCGGGGTGATGATCGCGAAGGTCATCTGGAACATCGTGAACGCGTTTTCCGGCAGTCCGTTCGGCAGCACCGTGGTGTCGACGCCGGCGAGCACGCTCTTCGCCAGCGAGCCGATCACCGCGCCGCCGCCCGAGAAGGCGAGGCTGTAGCCGCACAGCGCCCACAGGATCGAGACGATCGCCGCAATCGCGAAGCAATGCATCAACACCGAGAGCACGTTCCGGGCATGGACGAGGCCGCCGTAGAACAGCGCGAGCCCCGGCAGCGTCATGAACAGCACCAGCGCCGAGGCGGTCAGCACCCAGGCGACGCTGCCGCTGTCGGGCGGCGTTCCTGCCGCGGCCCAGGCCGGCGAGCCGAGGAACAGGACGGCCCCGGCGGCGGCGAGGGCGAGAGTGGCGACCGTCTTCAGCATATGGCGAGCCCGTGGGCAGGAGGAGAGTCGACTGCCTACTCAGAAGGCATATGCCGCCGGAAGCGGCGGATTCTGCACGCTGGATAGGCAATTCCGCACCGGAGACGCGACACCACTTGGCGGAAATGCACGGCATCCGCGCAGCGATGCCGCGCCAACGGGCGGCGGCGGAGCCCACGAAGCAATCATCCTGCCAAAGGAAGCGGCAGGCGGGGGGCAGCCCGCCCCGACCTGCGGATCCCAACGGGCCTCGCGAACAGGCGAGTTCGTGCCGAGACAGACCCTCGGCGGACTGCTAACAATCCGCCGCCCGTCCTCCACCCGAAAGGCGATCTCCCCGATGCAGTCGATCCAGGTCCGCACCCATGCGTCGGCGGAGGCGCTTCCGCGCGAGGACCAGCTCGCCTGGCGGATCGCGGCGGTGGCGGCCGATCCGGTCGCGGTCGAGGACGACGTCGCGGCGATGGTGGTGAACCGCATCATCGACAATGCCGCGGTGGCGATCGCCGCGATCAACCGCCATCCGGTGGTCTCGGCGCGCGACATGGCGCTGTGCCATCCGCGGCCGGACGGGGCCGCGGTGTTCGGGGTGGACCTCGCGATGACGGTGAGCCCGGAATGGGCGGCCTGGGCCAACGGCACCGCGGTCCGCGAGCTCGACATGCACGACACGTTTCTCGCGGCCGAATACGCCCATCCCGGCGACAACATCCCGCCGATCCTGTCCGTGGCGCAGGCCAAGGGCTGTTCCGGCCGCGACCTCGTGCGCGCCATCGCCACCGGCTACGAGATCCAGATCGACCTCGCCCGCGCGATCTCGCTGCATCAGTACAAGAAGGATCACATCGCCCATCTCTGCCCGGCCCAGGCGGCGGGCGTCGGCACGCTGCTCGGGCTGCCCGCGGCGATGATCTACCAGGCGGTGCAGCAGGCGGTGCATGTCAGCTTCACCACCCGCCAGTCGCGCAAGGGCGAGATTTCGAGCTGGAAGGCCTACGCGCCGGCGCATTCGGGCAAGCTCGCCATCGAGGCGGTCGACCGCGCCATGCGCGGGGAGGGCGCACCGAGCCCGATCTACGAGGGCGAGGATTCGGTGATCGCGTGGATGCTCGGCGGCCCGAAGACGAGCTACGACGTGGCGCTGCCGGCGCCGGGCGAGGCGAAGCGCGCCATCATGGCGAGCTTCACCAAGGAGCACTCGGCCGAGTATCAGAGCCAGGCGCTGATCGACCTCGCGTTTCGCCTGCGCGACCGCATTCCCGATCGCGAGAAGATCGTGAAGATCCTGATCAGGACCAGCCATCACACCCACTATGTCATCGGCACCGGCGCGAACGACCCGCAGAAGATGGACCCGCGCGCGAGCCGTGAGACGCTGGACCATTCGGTCATGTACATCTTCGCGGTCGCGCTCGAGGACGGGCGCTGGCACCACGTCGACAGCTACGCCCGCGAGCGCGCGGCGCGGCCGGAGACGGTGCGCCTCTGGCACAAGATCGAGACGGCCGAGGATCCCGAGTGGACGCGGCGCTATCACTCGCTCGATCCCAAGGAGCAGGCCTTCGGGGGACGGGTCGAGGTGACGATGGCGGACGGCACGTTGATCGCCGACGAGATGGCGGTCGCGAACGCCCACCCGCTCGGCGCCAAGCCGTTCGGCCGTGCCGACTACGTGCGGAAGTTCCGTACCCTGACCGAGGGCATCGTGGCGCCGGCCGAGGCCGACCGCTTCATCGCGGCCGCCGAGCGCACGACCGGGCTGAAGGCGGGCGAGCTGGGCCAGCTCAACGTCGCGCTGCCCGAGGGCCGCCTCGCCCGCGGCCGGCCGGGACTGTTCTGAGGAGAGCGAAGATGAGCGATACGGCAACGGCGGCGGCGCCGAAGGGGAAGAAATCGGTCGCATTGTCGGGGGTCCCGGCGGGCTCGACCGCGCTCTCGACGGTGGGGCAGACCGGCAACGACCTGCACTATCGCGGCTACGACATCCTCGACATCGCCGAGGTCTGCGAATTCGA
>DASZVN010000184.1:0-2972 GCA_035547055.1 Hyphomicrobiales bacterium | reverse complement strand
GCCCCGGCTCGGCGGCGAGGGCGGCGGCGGTGGCGCGAACGGGCAGGGTGCGAGGCACGGAACGTCCTTTCGGTCGCGGCGGCTCTGATCGGAAATGGCCGCCCACGATATCGCGTTCCCCGGGCGGGGGATCAAGCGCGGGCGTTGCGGATAGAGGTGGAACCGAATGCCCGCTATCAGGCGTCGCGGCGAACCGGGGCGAATACCACCCAGCCGCCAATCAGCAATCCGCCGGCCGGCGCGATGAGAAGCATGAGAATGTCGGCTGTGCTTGGAAAACGCCGCGAAAATCAGATGGCTAATGCCAACGATGCGGGAGCGAGACACCGCCGAGATGCGGGAGCCAGTCACCGCTTAGAAGATAGGTGAGCCAGCTCTTGTCTCCCGTCTCCTGCCGCAATAGCCGAACCTCGCGCGCGCCGACATAAGCGCCCGCCAGCCCCATCAGCGCGAGGCCCAGAATCTCAAGGATATCGGTGATCTGGAGCGTCATACGAGGACCTCCCATCCCTTAATCAATATAACACCTATACGGAAATTTTCACTCTCCTCGCGGGAGCGCCGGCGTACCAGGCGCCATCGCCCGCCGGGCGAGGGACATCTCGAAGAGTAGCGAGATAAGCAGCGACACCACGAGAAGGACTCCGATTTTGATCATCTCGATCCTGTCGTAGTGCGTTGGTGGCGTCTGTCCGTACACCAGCGCAGCCAATGCAACGAACACAATCGTCAGAGCCATCAGGATTTTGTGCCAAGTTTTCCTGGACGAGGAACCAGGCGGAGTCTGAACGCGGACAGCGCGCTCAATCCAGAATTGCTCATCACGATGAAGAGCATGTCTTTGCTCCAATCCGCAGCGCTCACACTTGCGTCGACAAAAGTGACGGTGCCCAAATGGGTTATGAGTGGAATAACCCCGATGAGGGCACTCGAGCACCATTCGCCGACGGCGTCACGGACCGCGGGCTCCACCGTTCCCCTCCCCGTTTGGGGCGAGCCTATGGATGCGATCAACTCAACACAACCTGAAACAGCGTCTTTGGCCTCCTACGCCCGCACGAGGGTGATGCGCCGGTCGGGTCGGGCTTCCGATAGATCAGAGGGCGGATCTTAGCCCTGCTGTGAGGTGGCGGTCTCGACATGCGGCCCGCCTCACCCCCGCCGTGATTAAGCCGGCCTTTACCCTGTCACGGGAGGATGGCGGCCCGGCCGAAGGCGTTGCGTTTCATGAGCGGCACGATCCTCATCGTCGACGACGACCCGGTGCAGCGCCGCCTGCTCGAGGCGATGGTCCATCGCTTCGGCTTCGACAGCCTCGCCGCGGAAGGCGGCGGCGAAGCGCTCGGCCTCCTCACCGGGCCCGAGGCGCGCCGCGTCGACCTCGTCGTGCTCGACCTCCGCCTGCCCGACCAGGACGGCTTCGCCGTGCTCGGCGGCATCCGCGCGGCCGGGCTCGACCTGCCCGTGATCGTCGAGACCGCCCACGGTTCGATCGAGACCGTGGTCGCCGCGATGCGCGCCGGCGCCAGCGACTTCGTGGTCAAGCCGGTCGGCCCCGAGCGGCTCCAGGTCTCGATCCGCAACGCCCTGAAGTCGCAGGCGCTGGAGGGCGAGATCCGGCGCCTCGCCCGGCGCCAGGCCGGCACGCTGACCTTCGACGATCTCGCGACCGCGAGCCCGGCGATGGCCCAGGCGGTCGGCCTCGGCCGCCGCGCCGCGGCCTCGTCGATCCCGGTGCTGCTGGAAGGCGAGACCGGCGTCGGCAAGGAGCTGTTCGCCCGCGCCATCGCCGCCTCCGGGCTGCGCGCCGGCAAGCCCTTCGTCGCGGTGAACTGCGGCGCCATCCCCGCGAACCTCGTCGAGAGCACGCTGTTCGGCCACGAGAGGGGCGCCTTCACCGGCGCCGCCGAGCGCCATCCCGGCAAGTTCGCCGAGGCCGATGGCGGCACGCTCCTCCTCGACGAGGTCGGCGAGCTGCCGCCCGAGGCCCAGGTCAAGCTGCTGCGCGTGCTGCAGGAACACGAGGTCGACCCGGTCGGCGCCCGGCGGCCGGTGGCGGTCGACGTCCGGCTGGTCTCCGCCAGCAACACGCCGCTCCTCGACCTCGTCCGCGCCGGCCGCCTCCGCGAGGACCTCTACTACCGGCTCGGCGTGTTCCCGATCGCGATCCCGCCGCTCCGGGCGCGGCGCGAGGACATCGCCGGCCTCGCCCGCCGCTTTGCCGCCCGCTTCGCCGCCGAGGAGGGGCGCCGGGTGCGCACGATCGCGCCCACGGCGATGGAGCGCCTCGAGGCGTTCGACTGGCCCGGCAACGTCCGCCAGCTCGAGAACGCGGTGTTCCGCGCCGTGGTGCTGGCCGAGGGCGGCGAGCTCACCGTCGCCGATTTTCCGCTCTTCGCCGGCAGCGTCGCGCCGGCCCAGGCGCTCGGCCCCGCCGCCCCGGCCGGGGCCGATCCGCTCGGCCTGGTCGGCCCGGACGGGCATGTCCGCCCGCTCGCCGAGATCGAGGGCGCCGCGCTCGCCTTCGCGCTCCGGCGCTATCGCGGCCGCATGAGCGAGGTCGCGCGCCGGCTCGGCATCGGCCGCTCGACGCTCTACCGGCGCATGAAGGAGCTCGCGATCGAACCCGACGGGCGGGCCGGCGTTGCCGGTCCGGGCAGCCGGGTCGCGTAAGCGTGTATCGGATCGCCTTTTCACTTCCCTGTAGGGGAATGATATGAAACGGGCCTGCGGGCTTCGGCTGGAGGACGTGATGCGCTGGCAGCGAGTGGCCTATGCCGTTGGCGTGTTGGTGCTGCTGTCCCCTGCGGCGATGGCGGCCGAGGACGACGGCGCTGCCGGAGTGGGGGCCCCGTCCGCCGTGACGAGCGAGCCGGCCCCGCCGGTGGCGGTCCCTGCGGTCCCGGCCGCGCCCGCGGCGGACGCCGCCGCGGCGAGCGACGGGCATCCCGCCGCGGCGGCCGATGCGGCCC
>DASZVN010000183.1:0-10911 GCA_035547055.1 Hyphomicrobiales bacterium | reverse complement strand
TGAAATCGGCAGCCCTCGGGAGGACGGCGCGCTTGCTATTCGCCGGCCGCTTCAAGGGCGTCGATCAGCTTGGCTGCGCCGGCGAAGCGCCTTCCGCGCCCTTGTAACGACATCCGCTTCTGCAATCGCCTCAGGGGTCGCCGCGTTAGGAACGCGCACCTCGAGGGGATCGCCTGCTCGGCGGCGATGCGGGTCAGGAACAGGCTGACGGCGCCGGAGACCGTCAGCCCTGTCTTCGCCCGCGCCTCGGTCGCCCGCTCCTTCACCTCGGGCTCGACCCGGGCATGGATCATCGCCGTTGCCGCCATGACCGCCTCCACCCGCTGTGCGTACATTGTGCTACGCCTCCCGTTCGTCCAGCCGTTGCCTTCCGGCGCCCGGTAGGCGAGGGTCGCGGCACCAAACCAGGGGGAGCGTCATGATCCTGATTGCGGGAACCGTCCGGCTGCCGGCCGAGAACCTCGCCAAGGCGCGCGCGGCGATGCGCGCGATGATCGAGGCGACGCGGGCCGAGGCCGGCTGCGTCGAGTACGCCTTCTCCGAGGACGTGCTGGAGCCGGGCCTGATCCACGTCAACGAGCGCTGGAAGAGCCGCGAAGACCTCGGAGCGCACATGAAGTCGGCCCACATGGCGAAATGGCGCGACGAAGGCGCCGCGCTCGGCATGGGCGATCGCAAGCTCGGCGTCTACGAGGTCGGCGAGCCGGTGAAGCTCTAGCCACAGCCGTCATTGCGAGGAGCACGGAACTCGGGCCTGCCCGAGTTCCGATCATTGATGCTCAGGTCGGGCGAACCCGGCCTGAATGACGAGGCGATCCAGAGGCCGCAGCCGCGGCGCCCTGGATTGTTCGCTTCGCTCGCAACGACGGGGCGCCTACGCCGCCAGATCGGCCACCACCGCATCGAGCACCGGCAGGCCCTCCGGCGTGACGCGGAGGCGGCCGGGCGCCGGCGAGACCACGAGGTGCTGCTCCTCCAGCGCGGCGATGCGGACCGGGTCGAGCGCGTAGCCGGCGATGGCGCGGTGGCGCTGGAGGTCGATGCCCTCGACGAGGCGGAGGCCCATCAGGAGGAGCTCGTCGGCGACCTCCTCGGGCGACAGCACCTCGTCCGTGACGAGGCCGTGGCCGAACTGCTCGACCCGGGCGAGCCAGCGCTCCGGGCTCCGCTCGGTCGACAGCGCGTGGCGGCCGTCGGCGAGGCTGAGGCGGCCATGGGCGCCGGCGCCGACCCCGGCCCATTCGCCCGAGCGCCAGTAGATCAGGTTGTGGCGCGATTCCGCGCCCGGGCGGGCGTGGTTCGAGATCTCGTAGGCCGGCAGGCCGGCCATGGTCGTGACCTCCTGGGTCACGTCCCAGAGCGCGCGCGCGGCGTCCTCGTCGGGCAGCACCAGCTTGCCGGCCTGGTGGAGGGCGAAATAGGGCGTCCCCTCCTCGATCGTGAGCTGGTAGAGCGAGACGTGGTCGCCGGCGAGGGTCAGCGCCGCCATCAGCTCGTCGCGCCAGTCGTCGGGGGTCTGGCCCGGCCGGGCATAGATCAGGTCGAACGAGAAGCGCTCGAAGGTGCGGCGCGCGACGTCGAGCGCCGCCGTGGCCTGGGCGGCGTCGTGGAGGCGGCCGAGCCGCTTCAGCTCGGCATCGTGGAGCGACTGCACGCCGAGCGAGACGCGGTTAACGCCGGCGGCGCGGTAGCCGGCGAAGCGGCCGGCCTCGACGCTCGACGGATTGGCTTCGAGCGTGATCTCGGCGCCGGGCGCGACCTCCCAGGCCGCGGCGATCGCGTCGAGGACGGCGGCGACCGTCTCCGGCTTCATCAGGGACGGCGTGCCGCCGCCGAGGAAGACGCTCTCGACCCGGCGGCCCGGCGCCAGTTCCGCGGCATGGGCGATCTCGCGGGCGAGCGCGGCGGCGAAGCGCGGCTCGTCGATGCCGGCGAGGCGGACATGGCTGTTGAAGTCGCAATAGGGGCACTTGGCCGCGCAGAACGGCCAGTGGACATAGACGCCGAACCCGGGCTCGTCGGCGGTCATGGAGCGGCGGGCTCCCCGAGGCAGCGTGCGGCCAGCGCGACGACGGCACGGGCGCGGTGCGAGAGGCCGGTGCGGCGCTGCCAGTCGACGCCGTGCTTCTCGACCGAATCGATCTCCCCGAAGGTGCGGGAAAATCCGTCGGGAAGGAAGACCGGATCGTAGCCGAAGCCCTGCTCGCCGCGGGGGGGCCACACCAGCGTGCCGCAGACCGCGCCTTCGGCTTCCTCGCTCTCGCCGTCGGGCCAGACCAGCGACAGCACGGCGACGAAGGCGGCGCGGCGCTTGTCGGGCGTGGTCGCGCCTTTCTTCTGCATCTCGCGCTCGATCCGCGCCATTGCGGGCCCGAAGTCCTTCGACGGGCCGGCCCAGCGCGCCGAGAACAGGCCCGGCGCGCCCCACAGCGCCTGTACCGCCAGGCCGGAATCGTCGGCCAGCGCCGGCAGGCCCGCGGCGGTCGCCGCGGCGGCGGCCTTGATGCGGGCGTTCTCGGCGAAGGTGGTGCCGGTCTCCGCGGGCTCGGGCAGGCCGAGCGCGCCGGCCGACACGAGGTCGAGCCCGAAGGGGGCGAGGATCTCGCGGAATTCGGCGAGCTTGCCGGGATTGTGGGTCGCGATGACCAGCCGCTCGCCGCGGCCGAGGCGCCGCCTCATGCCACCGCGAGCTTCTGCAGCTCGACCAGGCGGGCGATGCCGCCCTTGGCGAGGCCGAGCATCGCCGTCAGCTCCGCCTCGGAGAACGGCGCGCCCTCGGCGGTGCCCTGGACCTCGACGATGCCGCCGGCGCCGGTCATGACGAAATTGGCATCGGTCTCGGCGGCGGAGTCCTCGGCGTAGTCGAGGTCGAGCACCGGCGTGCCGCCGACGATGCCGCAGGAGATCGCGGCGACGTGGTCGCGGAGCGGGCTCTCGGCCAGCATGTTGCGCGCCATCATCCAGAGGATGCAGTCGTTGAGCGCGACCCAGCCGCCGGTGATCGCGGCGGTGCGGGTGCCGCCGTCGGCCTGGATCACGTCGCAGTCGATCGTGATCTGGCGCTCGCCGAGCTTCTGGAGGTCGACCACCGAGCGCAGGCTGCGGCCGATCAGGCGCTGGATCTCCTGGCTGCGCCCGGACGGGCGGCCCTGGGTGACCTCGCGGCGGGTGCGCTCCAGCGTGGCGCGCGGCAGCATGGCGTATTCCGCGGTGATCCAGCCCTTGCCGGTGCCGCGGCGCCACGGCGGCGGACGCTCCTCGAGGCTCGCGGTGACGAGCACGTGGGTGTCGCCGAACTTCACGAGGCACGAGCCCTCGGCGTAGCGCGCGACGCTCCGTTCCAGCGCGATGCGGCGCAGTTCGTCGGGGGCGCGCTTGGAGGGACGCTGGGTCATCGTCTGCCGGTTCGGTTGTCGAAACGCGGCCGCACCCGGCGGCCGCGGCGGCAGAGATAGACGGCTCGCCGCGCCGCGTCCACCGCGCCCCGATTCAGTCCACGCGTTCGGCGGGGGCGATGGCGAGCTCGACCGGCTTCAGGCCGTCGATGGCGCCGACGATCTGGTCGCCGGCGATGACGGCGCCGACGCCGGCCGGGGTGCCGGTATAGATCAGGTCACCCGGCACGAGATGGTAGAAGCGCGACAGGTAGGCGATCAGCTCCGGCACCGACCACACCATGGTCGAGAGCAGGGCGTCCTGGCGGCGCTGGCCGTTGACCGCGAGCGTCAGCCGCTGCGGCCCGAGCGCGCCGAAATCCGCGGCCGGCGTCAGCGGCCCGATCACCGCGGACTGCTCGAACGCCTTGCCGAAATCCCACGGCCGGCCCTTCTCGCGGGCGCCGAACTGGAGGTCGCGGCGGGTCATGTCGAGGCCCGAGGCGTAGCCGTAGACCGCCTCCATCGCCCGCTCGGCCGGCACGAAGAAGGCCGGCGCGCCGATCGCGACCACCAGCTCCATCTCGTAGTGGTAGTTGCTGGTGCCGGGCGGGTAGGGCACCGTCGCGCCCGACTGCACCAGCGCGCTCGCCGCCTTGGTGAAATAGAACGGCGCCTCGCGGTCGACCTCGAAGCCCATCTCCTTGGCGTGCTCGGCATAGTTCCGCCCGACGCAGAAGATGCGGCTGACCGGGTAGAGCCGGTCGGTGCCGTCGACCGGGACCGCCGGCTGCGGTTGCGGCGCGAAGAGATAGCGGGATGCGGTTCCGGCCACCGGCTGGTTCATGGACGGCGCCTCCTCGTGCTTGCCCGTTTCGGGTGCATCCAATACCACGTTCCGGCCGGCGCCAATCACATGCGCCAGTCATCGGGCGTTCAGCCGCGGCCGGCGATGATCAGATCAGAGGCCGCTCGGCCGTGTTCGTTCCTGCACGCAGGAACGATGGCAGCGCAAGGTATGTATGCCGGTTTCCCAGCGTTTCTTCGGCTATGCGTCGCTCGTCATGCTGGCGCTCGGCTTCGCGGTGCTGGCGATCCTGGCCGGCACCGCGGTGTGGCTGACCCAGCGCTCGCAGGACGAGGCCTCCTGGGTCCGCCACACCATCGGCGTCCAGGCGACGGTCAGCGATTTCTCGGCGTTCCTGGAGCGCGCCGAGTCGGCCCGGCGGGGCTACCTCCTCAGCGGCGATGCCGCCTATGCCACGGCCGCGCGCGAGGCGATCGCCGCGCTTCGGGAGCCGCTCGACGCGCTGCCCCGCCTCGTCACCGACAACCCGGTCGAGAGCGACCGCGCGGCGCGCATCGCCGACCTGGCCCGGCGCCGCATCGCCTCGATCGAGCAGACGCTGGCGCATCCCGCCTCCGACCTCGCCGCCGCCAGGAGGGAGTTCGCCGCGTCGGCCGGCACCAGCCTCGCGTCGCTCCGCGACCTCCGCGCCGACATGCTCGACGAGGAGAACCGGCTGCTCGCGATCCGCTCCGCGGCGGAGCGCTTCAGCGTCGACGCCCTGGTCGCGGTGTCGATCGTCGGCGCGGTCCTGATCCTCCTCCTCGGCGTCGGCTCGGTGCTCCTGGTGCGCGCCTATCTCCATGCGCTGCGCCGCTCTCGGGCCGACCTCGAGGCGCTGAACGAGGGCCTCGAGGAGGCGGTGCGCGAGCGCACCGCCGACGTGCTCCACGCCAACCGCGAGATCCAGCGCTTCGCCTATGTCGTCTCGCACGACCTCCGGGCGCCGCTGGTCAACATCATGGGCTTCGCGAGCGAGCTCGGGATCGGGCTCGACGAGGTTTCCGGCGCGCTCCGCACGGCGGGGGCGCCCGAGCCGGTGCAGAAGATCGTCGAGGAGGAATGGCCGGAGGCGCTCGGCTTCATCCGCACCTCGACCGAGAAGATGGACCGGCTGATCAGCGCGATCCTCCACCTCTCGCGCGAAGGACGGCGCAACTTCACCGCCGAGCCGGTCGACGCGACCGCCGTGGTCGAGGCGGTCGTCGACGCCAACCGCCACCGGCTCGACGAGCAGGGCGCGACCGTCGAGGTCGCGCGGCTGCCCGAGGTCGAGACCGACCGCCTCGCCTTCGAGCAGGTGATGGGCAACCTCGTCGACAACGCGGTGAAATATCTTTCCCCCGAGCGGCCCGGGCGGATCGTGGTGCGCGGCCGCGACCTCGGCCGCCGGGTCGAGTACGAGGTCGAGGACAACGGCCGCGGCATCGAGCCCCGCGATCACGAGCGCATCTTCGACCTGTTCCGCCGCGCCGGCCCGCAGGACCAGCCCGGCGAGGGCATCGGCCTCGCCCATGTCCAGACCCTGGTGCGCCGCCTCGGCGGCACCATCAGCTGCACGTCGCAACCGGGCGCGGGCTCGACCTTCCGCATCTCCCTGCCCAAGATCATGCCAAGAGGATCCACCGCATGGGCCGACCCGTTACCATCGTGATGATCGAGGACGACGAGGGCCACGCCCGCCTCATCGAACGCAACATCCGCCGCGCCGGTATCTACAACGCCATCCGCCATTTCGGCGACGGCACGAGCGCGCTGAAATTCCTGTTCGAGGACAGCGAGGGGACGCTGGCGAAGAGCCCGGCGCTGGTCCTGCTCGACCTCAACCTGCCCGACATGACGGGGGTCGACATTCTCGCCCGGGTCAAAGGCGACGAGCGGCTCAAGCGCACGCCGGTCGTGATCCTCACCACCACCGACGACGAGGTCGAGATCAAGCGCTGCTACGACCTCGGCGCCAACGTTTACATCACGAAGCCCGTGAACTACGAATCCTTCGCCACCGCGATCCGGCAGCTCGGCCTGTTCTTGTCGGTGATCCAGGTGCCGGAGGTCGACGCATGAGCGACGCGCGGGCCACCGAGCCGGCCCACGTCCTTTACATCGACGACGACGCCGGCCTGGCCCGGCTGGTAATGCGCAATCTCGGCCGTCACGGCTTCGCGGTGGAGCATGCCGCGACCGGCGACGACGGACTGAGGCGCCTCGCCGAGCGCCGCTTCGACATCGTCGCGCTCGATCATTTCATGCCCGGCCAGGACGGCCTTGCGACGCTCGCCCGGATCCGCGCCCTGCCCGATCCGCCGCCGGTGGTCTACGTCACCGGGTCGGACGAGAGCCGCATCGCGGTGGCCGCGCTCAAGGCCGGCGCCGCGGACCACGTCATCAAGGCCTCGGGCCGCGACTTCTTCGACCTATTGCGGTCGAGCCTGATCAGCGCGCTCACCGCGGTGCGGCTGGAGGGCGAGCGCGACCGCGCCATGGACGAGATGCGGGCTGCCAATGCCCGGCTCGAGGCGCTGGTCGGCCAGCAGGAGATGCTGCTGCGCGAGGTCAACCACCGCGTCGCCAACAGCCTGCAGATCATCGCCTCGCTGGTCCGGATGCAGGCCGCCCAGGTCTCCGACACCGCGGCCAAGAACGCGCTCTTCGACACCCAGCACCGCATCGAGGTGATCATGCAGGTGCATCGGCGGCTCTACACCTCGGCGGACGTCGGCATGGTCGAGATGGACAAATATCTCGAAGGGCTGTGCGGCGAGCTCAGCCAGTCGCTCGCCGCCGAGGGCCAGCGCCACCAGCTCGAGGTCGCCGCGGCGCCGCTCGCGATCCCGACCGACAAGGCGGTCTCGGTCGGCGTCATCGTCACCGAGCTCGTGACCAACGCCTACAAATACGCCTATCCCGCGGGCAGCTGCGGTGCGATCCGCATCGCGTTTTCCAAGTGCGCGCCGAGCCGGGTGGCGCTTTCGGTCGAGGACGACGGCGTCGGCATGGGCCACGGCGGGACGTCCGCAAGCGGGCTCGGCCAGCGCCTGATCCACGCCATGGCCGGCGGCCTCGGCTCGGAGGTCGAGATCGACCCGGCGCATCGCGGCACCCGCGTCACCATCGCCTTCGCGATCTGATCCGCCTGTGCCGGCGAGGTCGCTGCCTGGGGCGGCGGCCTGTGCTAATTTCCCGGCGATGCCCGAATCGTGCCCGGCGCCATGATCCGCACGTCGTCGATCGCCCTCCTCGCCGCCGCCGCGCTCGCGGCCGCGATGGCAGTGGCGCGGGCGGCCGGGCCGGCCGATGCGCCGGCGGCGACCGGCGGGATCGACGCCCAGAAGCAGCAGCTCGACGCCAAGCGGAACGCGCTCAGCCGCTCGCGCGACAGCCAGAAGGCGATCGCCGCCGACATCGCCGCCCTCTCCGGCGAGCGCGCCGAGCTGTCGAGCGAGCTGGTCGCGACCGGCACCAGGATCCGCTCGGTCGAGGAGGCGATCGCGACCGGCGAGGACCACCTCGCGCGGCTCGACGCCCAGGAGGCCGACATCACCCGCTCGCTGGAGCGCCGGCGTACCACCATTGCCCAGCTCCTCGCCGGGCTGGAGCGGCTCGGCCGCCACCCGCCGCCGGCGCTCCTGGTCAGCCCCGGCGACGCGGTCAAGTCGATCCGCTCGGCGATCCTGCTCGGCGCCATCCTGCCCGAGATGCGGGACGACGCGACCCAGCTCGCCGCCGACCTCGCCGACCTCGCCGCGACCCGCCGGGCCGTCGCGGCGGAGCAGCAGAAGCTCGAGGCCGGCCGGGCCGACCTCGCCGCGGCCCACAAGCGCCTGACCGTCCTGATCGCGGCGCGGCAGGACCAGCTCGGCGCCCGCCAGAAGGCGCTCGCCGACGTGCACGACCAGATCGCGAGCCTCGGCAAGGAGGTCACCAACCTCCAGGATCTGATCCAGCGCTCGGAGGCGGCGATGGCCAAGGCCCGCGCCGCGGCTCCGCCGCCGCAGGCGGCGCCGGGCGGCGGAGCGGCGGCTGGTCGCACCGGCCCGGGGCAAGGTTCGCCGCAGGGGCCGGGCACGGCGGCAGGCCCGCTCGGCCCGGCGATCGCCTTCGCCGACGAGCGCGGCCGCCTGCCCCAGCCGGTCAACGGCACCAGAATCAAGGGCTTCGGCGATCCCGACGGATTCGGCGGCGAGCAGAAGGGCGTCTCGATCTCGACCCGGGCCGGCGCCGAGGTCACATCTCCGTGCGACGGCCGCGTGGTCTATGCCGGGCCGTTTCGCTCCTATGGCCAACTCTTGATCCTGAACGCCGGCGGTGGCTACCATGTGCTCCTGGCCGGCATGAAGAAGCTCAGCGTCGAGCTCGGCCAGTTCGTCCTGACCGGGGAGCCGGTCGCGGAAATGGGCGAGGCCGGATCGCCACTCGCGGCGGCGACCAATGGCGACGCGACGCAGCCTGTGCTCTATGTCGAATTCCGCAAGGATGGTGCGGCGGTCGATCCAGGCCCGTGGTGGGCCAGCAATTCCTCTGAGAAGGTTCGCGGATGATGCGGAAAGTATCGCTTGTTCTCGTCGGGGCGCTGCTCGGCGCCGCGGCCGTCGCCGCCATCCGCGCGCCCGGGCTCGAGCCCGCCTGGGGCGCCGGCAACGCCGACACCTACCGCTACCTCAACCTGTTCGGCGACGTGTTCGAGCGCATCCGCTCCGACTATGTCGACAAGCCGGACGAGAAGCAGCTCATCGAGGGCGCGATCCAGGGCATGCTGTCCTCGCTCGACCCGCATTCGGCCTATCTCGATCCCAAGCAGTACCGCGAGCGCCAGGTCGACATCCGCGGCGAGTTCGGCGGCCTCGGCATCGAGGTGTCGATGGAGAACGGCCTGATCAAGGTGGTCAGCCCGATCGACGACACCCCGGCGGCGCACGCCGGCATCCTCGCCAACGACGTCATCACCGAGATCGACGGCCAGAAGGTCGAGGGCATGACCCTCAGCCAGGCCGTCGAGAAGATGCGCGGCAAGATCGGCACCAAGATCACGCTGACGATCCAGCGCAAGGGCGCGGCCAAGCCGCTCGAGATGACGCTGACCCGCGACACCATCCACATCCGCGTCGTGCGCGACCGGGTCGAGGACAACGACATCGGCTATATCCGCATCGCCTCGTTCTCGGAGGCGACCGCCGACGGGCTGCAGAAGGCGATCGACGACATCCAGAAGAAGGTGCCCGAGGACAAGCTCAAGGGCTACGTCCTCGACCTCCGCAACAATCCCGGCGGCCTGCTCGACCAGGCCATCCAGGTGGTCGACGACTTCATCGACCGCGGCGAGGTGGTCTCGACCCGCGGCCGCCACGCCGAGGACATTCAGCGCTACAACGCGCGGCCGGGCGACCTCACCCACCACAAGCCGATGATCGTGCTGGTCAACGGCGGCTCGGCCTCGGCGTCGGAGATCGTCGCCGGCGCGCTGCAGGACCACCGCCGGGCGACCATCCTCGGCACCCGCACCTTCGGCAAGGGCTCGGTGCAGACGCTGATCACCCTCGGCAGCAACGGCGCCCTGTCGCTGACGACCGCGCGCTACTACACGCCGTGCGGCCGCTCGATCCAGGCGCTGGGCATCACGCCCGACATCGTGAAGGAGCCCAACGTTCCGGCCGACCTCAAGGGCAAGGACCTGGTCGAGGGCGAGGTGTCGATGCGCCACCACCTGCTCGGCACCGGCGAGAAGCCCCCGGCGGCGGACAACGACAATGGCGCCGGAACCGCGGCGGACGCGACCAAGAAGAAGGACGAGGGCGGCTCCTCGGCCTATGTGCCGCCGAACCCGAAGGACGACGTCCAGCTCCAGCTCGCGCTGCAGCTCATGAACGGCACGGCGCACAACCCGGCCTATCCGGCCGGCGGCGACAAGGTCTCGGCCGAATGCGCCGCGACCGCGAGCAACGCCGCGGCGACCACCCCGGCGAAGAAGGGCGGCGCCGCGAACTAGGCGGCCCGCCACCGCACCGTCATGCCCGGCCTTGGGCCCGGACATCCACGACTTCCCTTAATTGGTCGGAAGGGCCCTCCGGCCCGTTGCGCTCGCCACCTCCCCCGTTTCACGGGGATGATCAAGGGCGCCAATCCTCCCCCGCGTCAGCGGGGGAGGGGGACCATGCGAAGCATGGTGGAGGGGGCTCTACACGCACCGCGATGATCGTGGGCTCGGCAAGCGGATGCCCAACCTTACGGAACCATCAGTCCGCCGCGAGCCCCATGGCCTCGCGCCATGCGGCGCGGATCTCGGGGGGCTGGCCGACCAGGAAGGGGAACTCGCCCTGGCGCGGCGCCTTGGCCTGGGCTGCCTGGAAGGCGTCGCGCGGCAGGCCCTCGATCAGGATGTCGCGGTCGACGATCGGAAGCTTCAGGCATTCGTTCTCGACCGGGTCGCGGATCACCGCCTTGAGGGCGTTGCTGCCGCCGGCGAGGGCCTCGATCTGCTGCTGGAGGCGGCGGCGCATCATGACGATGCCGCGGTCGCTCTGGCCGAGGTGTTCGCGGCCGCGGTCGGTCACTGCGCCCTGGCCGACCCAGGCGACGAAGTCCTGGTTCATGATGTGGCTCGTGATCCAACGGCCGGTCGCCTCGTCCTTCACCGGCGACCACCAATAGGGGATGGAGTCCTGGACGTAGGGCTCGCGGTCCTGCGGCACGCGG
>DASZVN010000182.1:0-2579 GCA_035547055.1 Hyphomicrobiales bacterium | reverse complement strand
CAGCTTGCGCGGCTGGGTCCGCACGCCGAGCTCGCGCAGGCCGGAGCAGGCGTCGTGATAGGTCGCGGTGGCATCGCACCGGGCCGCGACCGCCTCGACGCCGCAGACATCGACCAGGAACGAGACCAGCTCGTGGACCTTCGCGGCGAACGACTCGGCGCGGGGCAGGAGGTCGGGCTCGCCGGCGAAGAGCTGCGGGTAGTGCACCTTCAACATGCCGGCGCAGGAGCCGGAGGGTGCGACGACATGATCGAGTCCCGCGAAGGTGTCGATCGCCTGGAGCGCAAGGCGCCGGGCGGTGCTGCGATCGCCGGAATTATAGGCCGGCTGGCCGCAGCAGGTCTGCACCGGCACCACCACCTCGCAGCCGGCATCGGCGAGGAGCTTCGCCGCAGCGAAGCCGACGCTCGGGCGGAACAGGTCGACCAGGCAGGTGACGAACAGGCCGACGCGCCGCCGCGGTGCGGCCTCGGATTCGCTCACGCGGCACTCTCCTTCATGGCATGCCGAGACTTGCCCCATGGCGAGGGGGTGCGCAAGGCTACGAGGCTTGCGGGGAGTACGGGGGATCAGTACATATGGGCGATGGAGGAACGCCGGACGGCTTCGAGTGGGATCCGGTCAAGGCGGCGACGAATCTTGAGAAGCATGGCGTGCCGTTCGATTTGGCCGCAAAGGCCTTTCTCGATGAGCGGCGCTTGGATTACGAGGACGATCGTTTGGACTATGGCGAAGAGAGACGTGTCGTGATTGGGGCGATCCAAGGACGCCTACACACCGTCGTCTATGTCATGCGTGGCGAGTCTTGTCGCATCATCTCAGCGCGGATCGCTAATGCTAGGGAGCGTTTCACCTATGGCCATCGTGAAATTTAAGCTCGATCCCGCTAATCCTCCGATGTACACCAAGAAGCAGCTGGCGCGGCTCGATGCACTGACGGAGGAGCAAATCGAAGCGGCGGCGTTGAGCGATCCCGACAGTCAGCCGATGACCGAGTCGCAGATGCATCGCATTCTGTTGGCTCAGCGGATCAAGAAGCTCCGCAAGGCGCATAATCTGTCCCAGGAAGCCTTCGCGCGGCGGTTCCGCATCCCGCTCGGCACGCTGCGCGACCTCGAGCAGGCGCGGCGCCAGCCCGACGCCATCACCCGCGCCTACATCAAGGTGATCGAGGCCGATCCGGACTTCGTCGCCAAGGCGCTGGCGAAGCGCAAGGCGGCGTAAGGCTCTCTTTCGTGGCGCGCCGGCGGATGCCATATAGAACAGGTCCAAGGACCTGAGGCGATGTCGATCAGCCTGCCGAAGCCGAACCCCGCGATTCTCGCCCGCCGCGACGAGATCCTGGCGGGCCTCGCGGCGCTGCTGCCGACCGAGGCGATCGTCACCACCGAGGCCGAGCGCCGCACCTTCGAGACCGACGCGCTCAGCGCCTATCGCGCCGTGCCGCTCGCCGTCGTCCTGCCGGGCTCGACCGAGGAGGTCGCGGCGGTGCTGCGCTTCTGCCACGAGCAGCAGGTGCCCGTGGTGCCGCGCGGCGCCGGCACCTCGCTCGCCGGCGGCGCGATCCCGCAGGAGGACGCGGTCGTGCTCGGCGTCGCCCGCCTCAGCCGCGTGCTCGACATCGACTACGCCAACCGGACTGCCCGGGTGCAGGCCGGCGTCACCAACCTCGCCATCACCGAGGCGGTCGCGGCCGAGGGCTATTTCTACGCGCCCGACCCGTCCTCGCAGCTCGCCTGCACCATCGCCGGCAACATCGCCATGAACTCGGGGGGCGCCCATTGCCTGAAATACGGCGTCACCACCAATAATCTTCTGGGCGCGACGGTGGTGCTGATCGACGGCACCGTGGTCGAGCTCGGCGGCGCCCATCTCGACGCGCCGGGCTACGATCTCCTCGGCCTCCTCACCGGCTCGGAAGGCCAGCTCGGTGTCGTCACCGAGGCGACGGTGCGCATTCTCCATGCCGCCGAGGGCGCACGGCCGGTGCTGCTCGGCTTCCCCTCGAACGTCGCGGCCGGGTCCTGCGTCGCCGGCATCATCGCCAACGGCCTGATCCCGGTTGCGATCGAGTTCATGGACAAGCCGGCGATCGAGGTCTGCGAGGCCTTTGCCCATGCCGGCTACCCGCTCGACGTCGAGGCCATGCTGATCGTCGAGGTCGAAGGCAGCCCGGAGGAGATCGAGGCCCAGCTCGCCAAGGTGAAGGAGATCGCCGACGGCCACGGCGCGGTCCATATCCGCGAGGCCGCGACGGCTGCCGAGGCCGCGGCGATCTGGAAGGGCCGCAAGGTGGCCTTCGGCGCCATGGGCCGCATCGCCGACTATCTCTGCATGGACGGCGTCATCCCGACCGGCCGGCTGCCCGACGTGCTGGCGCGGGTGGCGGACATCGTCGCCGGCTACGGCCTTCGCGTCGCCAACATCTTCCACGCCGGCGACGGCAACCTCCACCCGCTGGTGCTGTTCAACGTCAACGACCCGGAGGAGCTCCGTAAGGCCGAAGCCGCCGGCGCCGACATCCTGAAGCTCTGCGTCGAGGCCGGCGGCTGCCTGACCGGCGAGCATGGCGTCGGCCT
>DASZVN010000181.1:0-3050 GCA_035547055.1 Hyphomicrobiales bacterium | reverse complement strand
AGGGGGGGCATCGGCGTCGCCGATGCCCAGGTCCGGCGCCGACACGCGCGCGTGTCATTGCGAGGAGCGGAGCGACGAAGCAATCCAGGGCAACAGCGTCGCCCCCTGGATTGCTTCGCTGCGCTCGCAATGACGGCGGAGGTCGGCGCGCAGGGTGTGCATCGGCGGGGCCGTTGCGCACCGGCGACGGCGCAGGTGCGCAACGCCGCGCGTTGCGCACGCTACGGAGCGAGCATCTTCCGGACCGTCTCGACCAGCGCCGCCTCGGGCACCGTGACCTGGGCCGGGCGGGCGGCGATCCACTCGGCGCGCTCGGCAATGCCGGCGGACATCTCGGCGCCGAGCGCGAGGTCCTTGATCGTGACCTCGCCCCTGGCCTTCTCGTCGGAGCCCTGGATGATGGCGAGCGGGGCGCGGCGGCGGTCGGCATATTTCATCTGCGCCTTCATGCCCGAGCCGCCGAGATAGACCTCGGCCCCTGGAAAATTCGGATCGTCTTTCAACGCATTTCGGAGCTTCGCCGCCATGGCGAAATAGTCGCCGACCCGCTCGCGATCCATCACCAAGACGACGACCGGCCCGGCCGGCGCCGCCTTCTCGCGGCCGAGCGCGGCCAGCGCCGCCTGGAGGCGCGAGACGCCGATCGAGAACCCGGTCGCCGGCGCAGGCTCGCCCCGGAACCGCGCCACCAGCCCGTCATAGCGCCCGCCGCCCGCCACCGAGCCGAACCGGACCGGCTGGCCGTCCTCGTTCTTCACCTCGAAGAGAAGCTCGGCCTCGTAGACCGGCCCCGTGTAGTATTCGAGGCCACGAACGACGGACGGGTCGATGCGGACGCGGTCAATGCCGTAGCCGGAGGCATCACATAGTGACTTGATCTGGGCTAACTCCCGTTGGCCGGAAGAAAACAGCTCATTTGTCCCGAGGGTCTCAAGGGCTCGGCCGATGGACGTTGCTTCGACCACGTCGACTGGATCGACTGCCGCCGAGACCGGCGTGCCTGTCGTCGCGACACCACCTGCGTCATTCGGCACCTGTGGCGCGACGCTGGACGTGAGAACCAGTTGGATTTGGCCCTCGTCCAGTCCCGCGCCCTTCGTGAAATCCCCGCTCTCGTCCTTCCGCCCCGGCCCGAGCAGCGCCCGCACGCCCTCGATACCCAGCCGGTCGAGCTTGTCGATGGCCCGGAGCACCGTCAGGCGCTGCCTCGCCTTGTCGTCGCCGCCGAGGCCGATCGCCTCCAGCACGCCGTCGAGGACCTTGCGGTTGTTCACCTTGATAACGTACTGGCCGCGCGGAATGCCGAGCGCCTCCAGCGTGTCGGCCAGCATCATGCACATCTCGGCGTCGGCGGCGACCGAGGGCGCGCCGACGATGTCGGCGTCGAACTGGACGAACTGGCGGAAGCGTCCCGGCCCCGGCTTCTCGTTGCGGAACACCGGGCCGACCCGATAGCTGCGGAACGGTTTTGGTACCCGGTCCCAGTTTTCCGCGACGTAGCGCGCCAGCGGGGCGGTGAGGTCGTAGCGCAGGCTGACCCACTGGTCGTCGTCGTCCTGCAGCGAAAACACGCCGGCGTTGGGCCGGTCCTGGTCGGGCAGGAATTTGCCGAGCGCGTCGGTATATTCGAGGAACGGGGTCTCCAGCGCCTCGAAGCCCCACAGCTCGTAGACCTGGCGGATGGCGTCGAGCATTGCCCGCGTCGCGGCGATCTCGCCCGGCCCGCGGTCGGCGAAGCCGCGCGGCAGCCGCGCCTTGAGGCGGTCGGATTTCTTGTCGTCGGCCATCGGCTCGGTTCTTGGCGCGGAGGAAGTCGGCGCGTCCTACCCCGGCGCAGGCCTGCGCGGCAAGGCGCGCCGCCATGGCGAGCGGAGCGAGGCAATCCCGTCGGGCCACGGGGCCTCTGGATTGCTTCGTCGCTCCGCTCCTCGCAAGGACGGCTGCGCCGCCTGCGATGCCTCGCCCTCCCCTCCCGTGGGAGGAGGGCACCGGGTCATTCCGCCAGCATGCGCTTCAGGAGGTCGATGTCCTCGCCGAGCGCGCGGTCGCCGCCCAGCAGGCCTTCGATCTTGCGGACGGCGTGAAGCACCGTGGTGTGGTCGCGGCCGCCGAAGCGCCGGCCGATCTCGGGCAGCGAGCGCAGCGTCAAGAGTTTCGACAGATACATCGCGATCTGCCGCGGGCGGACCACGGTGGCGGTGCGGCGCGAAGACAGGATGTCGGCGCGGGAGACATTGTAGTGGCGCGCCACGACGCGCTGGATGTCCTCGATCTTGACCCGCTTGGGCTCGTGGCTCCGCACCAGGTCCTTCAGCGTGGCCTCGGCCATCTCAAGCGTGATCGCCGATCCCGTCAGCGTGTTGTGGGCGAGAAGGCGGATCACGGCGCCGTCGAGGTCGCGGCCGTTGGCGGTCACGGTCTGAGCGACATAGGCCAGCACCGGGGGCGGCACGTCGAAGCTCGGGTTCTGCGCTCGCGCCTGGGCGACGCGGTTCTTCAGGATCTGGAGGCGGAGCTCCTCGTCGAGCTGGCCCATCTCGACGGCGAGGCCGCCGGCAAGCCGCGAGCGCAGCCGCTCGTCGAGGGTCTCGAGCTCGGCCGGCGGACGGTCGGCCGCGACCGCGACCTGCCGGCCGGCGTCGATCAGGGCGTAGAGCGTGTGGCCGAACTCCTGGCTGACCGTCTTGCCCTGGAGGAACTGGACGTCGTCGATCACCAGCACGTCGATCCCGCGGAGCGTCTCCTTGAAGGCGAGGGTGCTCTGCGATTTCAGCGCGGCGACGAAGCCGAACATGAAGCGCTCGGCGGTGAGGTAGAGCGCCCGGCGCCCGGCGGCCTCGGCGGCGTGGGCGATGGCATGGAGCAGATGGGTCTTGCCGAGGCCGACGGCCGCGTGGACGTAGAGCGGGTTGAAGCGCGGCTGGCCGGAGGAGCCCTGTGCCACCTCCTTGGCGGCCGCGTGGGCGAGCTGGTTGGAGCGGCCGACGAGGAAGGTGTCGAAGCCGAGCCGGCGGTCGAGCGGCGAGCCGACCAGGGCGGCGGCATTGGCC
>DASZVN010000180.1:0-26482 GCA_035547055.1 Hyphomicrobiales bacterium | reverse complement strand
TATTCCCTACTCGCGAAACTCCTTCCGGAACATCGCCCACGTCTTGGTCCGTCGCGCCGGCAGGCGCTCGACCGTCGCGATGGCGGCGCGGTTGCCGGTCAGCATCCAGCTCACCTCGAGCCGGCTTATGCCGGCGCGCCTGGCCTTTCTCACCGCGTCGGCGACGAGCGTCGCCGTCGCCATCGCGCCGATCCGGGTGCCGCGAAAGGCGCGGCGGACGCCGAAGGTCGCGATCCGCGCCCGCTTCACGCCGCCGGCGTGCAGCCGCCAGGAATAGCGCAGCAGGCCGCCGGTCCATTCGTGCCCGGCGACGCCGCGCGCGGCCTCGTTGAGATCGGGGATCAAGTGCAGCACCCCGATCGGCACGCCGTCCCACGCCGCCATCGTCAGCCAGCGCGGCGGTACCGACAGCAGCATGAAGCGGGCGATGAAGCGCGCCTCGTCCTCGGGCGGCGGCACCGCGTGCCAATTGTCCGCCCAGGCATCGGCATAGACCTCGTTCTCCTCGCGCACGCTCTTGCCGAAGGCGAGGAGGTTGAAGGGGCGGATGGACAGGCGGTTCCGTCCGCCCCAGCGCGCCAGCACCGCCTCGGTGCGTTCGGGATAGTCGCTCGCGGCGATCTCGGCCTCGTAGGCGCAGAGCTCCTGCACGGTGCGAAAGCCGAGGGCGCGAAGCGCCGCGGCGTAGCGCGGCGGCGCGTCGTTGGTCTTGAAGGTCGCCGGACGGCCATCGCTTTCGGTCAGGAGGCCGATCTCGTGGTTGATCGCCGGGCTGTAGGGCCCTTCCAGCGCGGTCCGGCCGTGCTGGCGGGCCCAGCCGGCGGCCGCCTCCATCAGCGCGGGAATGATGGCGGGATCGTCGGCGGCGTCGAGAAAGCCGAAATGGGCGGCGCCGTCGGGATGGATCGCCTGGTGATCGCGATCATCGGCGACGAAGACGCGGCCGACCGGGCGGCCCTCGTCGAAGGCGACGAGATAGGCGTGCGGGTTGCGCCGCATGAACGGCGATTTCGCGCCGTTGAAGATCAGCGCCGCTTCGAGGCTGAGCGGCTCGCTCCAGAGCTTGTCGCCGCGGCGCGCCGTCCGGCCGGCTTCGGCAAAGATCCTCGCCCCGCGCCGGCCCTCGACCGGCGCAACGGTCAGGCTCATCGGCCGGGAGCGGCGTCGCCCCGCGTCGCCTTGGCGAGCGCGGCGGCGGCCCTGAGGCCGATGCCCGAATGGGCCAGCGCCTCCATCTCGGCGACGGTGGCCGCGACCGCGGCGCGGATCTGGTCCTCAATGTGCTCGGCGGTGAAGAAGAAGCGGAGCCGCGCGGCGCGCTCGGGCACTGCGGGATAGAGGATCGGCAGCGCGTTGACGCCGCGCTCGAGGAGCGCGCTCGCGAGCGCCGTG
Source organism: Hyphomicrobiales bacterium (assembly GCA_035547055.1). Lineage (GTDB taxonomy): Bacteria > Pseudomonadota > Alphaproteobacteria > Rhizobiales > Methylopilaceae > DASZVN01. Next base: position 25,090 of record DASZVN010000180.1, on the reverse strand, counting down.
GCGCGGAGCGAATCGCCCACCATCACCGGCACGATCGCCCAGCCTTCGCTGGTTCCGGTGTCGAGCCCGGCCTCCTGCGCCAGGGTGAGGAACAGCCGGGCATTGGCGTTGACGCGGGCGACGAGACCGGGCTCGCGCTCCAGGATCTCCAGGGCGGCGAGGCAGCCGGCCGCGACGGGCGGCGGCATGCCCACCGAATAGACGAAGCCGGGCGCCGTCAGCTTGAGATACTCGACCAGCGCCGGCGAGCCGGCGACGAAGCCGCCGCAGCCGGCCAGCGTCTTCGACAGCGTGCCCATCCAGATGTCGACGCGATGGGGATCGACGCCCTTCATCTCGGCGATGCCGCGGCCGGTCCTGCCGAGCACGCCGAGGCCGTGGGCCTCGTCGACCATCAGCCAGACGCCGTAGCGCTCCTTGATCTCGACCAGCCGGGCGAGGTCCGGCACGTCGCCGTCCATGCTGTAGTGGCTCTCGACCACGATCAGGACGCGCTCGTGATGGGGCGCGGCCTCGGCGAGCTGGGCTTCCAGCGCATCGTAGTCGTTGTGGGCGAACGAGCGGCGGGCGCAGCCAGCGAGGCGGCCGCCGACCAGGACGCTGTTGTGGATCAGGGCGTCGTGGATCAGGAGGTCGTCGGGCCGGAGCACCTGCGCGATCAGCGAGACGTTGGTGGCGTGGCCGCTGACGAAGACGACGGCATCCTCGACCCCGAGGAAGCGGGCGAGGCCTTCCTCCAGGCGGCGGTGGATGTCGCGCTCGCCCGCGACGACGCGGCTCGCCGAAGCCGACATGCCGTAGCGGTCGAGCGCGGCCTTGGCGGCGGCGTGGACCTCGGGCCGCGCGTTCAGGCCGCAATAGTCATAGGAGGCGAAATTGATGTGCTCGCGGTTGCCGATCAGCGCGGTCGCGCCGGCGCGGCCCTCGTGCTGGCGGAAGAACGGGATGCGCACGCCGAGCATGTCGGCGACCGCGCGCTGGGTCTTGAAGTCGCGGTATTCCGGCAGCTCCTCGAAGGCCGGGCGGCGCCGGCGAAGAGGGCTCTGGGGGGCGGCGGGACGCGGCTGCGGCCGTTCCGCCGCCTTCTTCGCGGCGCCGATCAGGCTCGACCTCATCTGGTCCGGCAGGCTGCCGAACCCGCGCCGCCGGCTCATCCGATCACCCTGCCGACCGCGGCCTGCCGCTCCATCACCACGTCCTGCAGCGGCGCCAGATCCTCGACCGCGATGTCGTCGCCGGCGTGCTGGCGCGCCAGCAGGTCCTCGCGCGACTGGCGGTCGTCGGCGCCCTCGACGAGGCGCGAGACGATGCCGGCGGCGATGCTGGCGAGCGTGGTCTCGTCGGAGATCGCGACCAGCGGCATCTCGATGCCGAAGCGGCGCTCGACGTTCAGCCGGAGCTCCAGCGCGGTCAGCGAATCCATGCCGATCTGGGTCAGCGGCCGCGCCGCGTCGACGTCGGAGGAGGGCAGCTTGAGAATGCGGGCCACCTCGGCGGCGAGGAGGCCGGCGACGGCGCTCCTGGCCTCGCGCGGATCCTTGCCGGCGACGAGGGCGGCGAGGTCGATGGTCTCGACCGCGTCGGCGGCGCCGGTCTCGGCGCCGTGCAGCACCTCGCGATAGGTCGGCGACGCCAGCACCGCAAGTTCGCGCCGGGCCGTCGCCCAGTCGAACGGCGCGACGGCGACGACCGCCCCGGCGGGGTCGAGCGTCGCCTGCGCGAGCAGGCGGCCGACCGTCTCCAGCGCATCGGCGGCCGAGATGGCGTGGTGGCCGACGCGGCGGCCGAGCTTCTCGCGCACCGCCTCCTGGCGGGCGAGGTAGCCGACATCGCCGAGCGCGCCCCAGGCGATCGCGAGCGCCGGGCGCCCCTCGGCGCGGCGGCGGCGGGCGAGCCCTTCGAGATAGCCGTTGGCGGCGACGTAGTTGCCCTGGCCGGGATTGCCGACGAAGGTCGTCGCCGAGGAATACATCAGGAAATAGTCGAGCGGGTCGTCCCGCGTCAGCCGGTCGAGGTTCTCGGCGCCCGCGACCTTCGGGCGGATCACCGCGGCGAGGCGCTGGTAGTCGAGATTGGCGAGGAGCCCGTCGTCCAGCACCATCGCCGCGTGGACCACGCCGCGGAGCGGCGGCATGGTCTCGCGCACGTCGGCGAGGACCGCGTCGAGCGCGGCGGGATCGGCCACGTCGCAGGCCGCGGCGTGGACCCGCACCCCGTCCTTCGCGAAGGCGGCGAGCGCCGCCTCGGCCTCGGCCCCGACCGGGCCGCGGCGGCCGACCAGCACGAGATTCCTGACCCCGCGGGCGACCAGCCAGCGCGCGGTCGCGAGGCCGAAGCCGCTGAAGCCGCCGGTGACGAGATGGGTGCCCTCGGCAGCGGGGCGGAACGGCCGCACCGCGCGGGCCGGCGCGGCCGGCGGCGGCGTCACCACGATCTTGCCGACGTGGCCGGACTGCTGCATCAGGCGGAACGCCTCGACCACGTCGGCCGCCTCGAAGCGGCGGAACGGCAGCGGCGACAGCACGCCCTTGTCGAACAGCACGGCCACCTTGCGGAACAGCTTGGCCGCATAGTCCGGCTGGCGCACGAAGAGCTGGTCGGCGTCGATGCCGAAATAGGAGACGTTGCGGCGGAACGGGCGCAGCCCGAGCCGGGTGTTGGCGTAGTAGTCGCGCTTGCCGAGCTCGAGGAAGCGGCCGAACGGCTTGACCAGCCGGACGCTCGATTCCATCGCATCGCCCGAAAGCGAGTTCAGCACCACATCGACGCCCTGGCCCTGGGTCAGCGCCATCACCTGGTCGGCGAAGCCGAGGTCGCGGTCGCCGAGCACATGGTCGGCACCGAGCGCGGCGAGGAAATCGCGCTTCTCGGGCGCCCCGGCCGTGACGATCACCTCGGCGCCGCGCCATTTGGCGATCTGCAGCGCGGCGAGGCCGACGCCGCCGGCGCCGCCGTGGATCAGGACGCGCTCGCCCTTCTTGAGCTTGGCCAGCTCGATCAGGGCGTAATAGGCGGTGAAGAAGGCCACGGGGATCGTCGCCGCCGCCGCGAAGGACAAATCCTTCGGCATCGGCGCGAGCGCCGCCGCGGGCGTCACCAGCCGGGTTGCGAAGCCGCCGGCGACGAAGCCGATGACCCGGTCGCCGACGGCGAAGCCCTTCACGCCCTTGCCGACCGCGGCGACGGTGCCGGCGGCCTCGAGCCCGAGCGTCGCCCCGGCGAAGCCGTCCTCCAGCGCCTCGTCGGGCAGGAGGCCCATCGCCCACATCACGTCGCGGAAATTGAGGCCGGTCGCGGCGATGTCGACCGCGACCTCGCCGGGCCCGGGCTCGGGCAGCGGCGCCTCGTCCCAGGCGAGCTCATCGAGGCCGGAAACCGCGCCGACGGTGATCGAGCGGCCGACCACCGCGCCGCCGCTCGCCGGCGCCGGCGGCGTGCCGATGCGGAGCCGCGGCGCCCGCACGTCGGCGGCGGCGAGGATGATCTCGCGGTCGTCGCGCGGCGCGGCGATCTCGCGGGCGAGCCGCGGGGCCGCCGACGGCGGCAGCGTCGGCTCGACGTCGAGGAGGCGGAGGTCGAGGCCGCGATATTCGTTGGCGGCCACGCGGGCGAAGGCGGCGAGCCCCGCCGCGGCCGGACCGCCGGCGCCGCCCTGCAACGCGCCGGGCGCGACCACCCAGAGCCGCGCGCCGGCGTCGTGGAGGGCCGGCAGCAGCATGCGGATGGCGTTGGCGCGGACCACGAGGTCCTCGGCCCCGGGCGCCGACGACCACGCCCCTGCGAGGTGGATCACGTCGACATCGGCCGCGATCATTGCCGCGAGCTGCTCGGCCGGGTGGGAACGGCCGTTCGAGCCGAGCGGCTCGACCAGTTGGGCGTCGAGGCCCGCGGCGGCGAGGCTTTCAGCCAGGGCAGTCGCCCAGGCGCGGTCCTTGCGCTCGTGGCCCGGCAGAACGAGTGCGCGGCGGGCCGGCGCCGGTGTCCGCGCCACCTCGTGGCGGGGCGGCACGGCCGCCACGATCAGGCTGCTCGCGGCGCCGGCGAGCGGCAGGGCCGCGACCTCGCCGAAGCCGGCCGCGGCGAGCTCGTCCTGCCACTCCGCGCCGTCGCGCAGGAGCGACAGCGGAAACTCCGGCGTCGCCGAGCGCTGGAACCAGTCCGGCATGAGGCCGTGAACGAGGTCGAGGAAGGCGCTCGGCCGCGGGTCGGCGGCGATCAGGCGCGCGCCCGGGGTCAGCGCCTTGGCCAGGCTGGCGGCGGCGCCCGGCACCCGCAGCAGGCGGCCGAGACCGCCGGCCGCGACCACCACGTCGTGCGGCGGCAGCGCCTCGGGCGTCATCGGATCGAGCCGGAGGAAGGTGATCCCCGGCGTGCCGGCGAAGCCGAGCGACAGCCGGTCGACGGTCGCGGCGTCGGGATCGGTCACGACCAGCGACAGCGCTGGCCCGCCGAGCCGCCGCACCAGCCGGCGCGTCAACCCGCCGGCGCCGGCGGCGAGCTCGACCACCCGGAGCGGCCGGCCGACCGGCCAGCCGACGAGCAGGCGCCCCAGCACCGCATCGACCGCGGCGATGCGCGCCTCGGCTGCGGGCGAGGCGGTCTCGGCATGGGCCAGGGTCGCGGCGGAGAACGGCTGGCCGAGCGCGGCCGGCCCCTCCGCCAGCGCCCGCTCGAGGAGTGCCGCGGCGCGGGCGCCGAGCACCGCTTCGGCGCCATGCTCGGGAAAATCGGCCAGGATAGCGGCGAGGATGGTCTCGGCGCGCGGCCGCTTGGCCTGGTCGAACAGCCAGAAGCGGCCGTCGCGCGTCAGCCGGTCCTGGTCCTCCATCATGCCGGCGAGACGGGCCGCGAGCGGCAGCGCCTCGGCGGCAACGCGGTGCTGCCGCACCAGGGTGTCGAGATCGAACCGGCGGCGGTCGCGGCTGACGGCGCGGAGCGCCTGCTCGGCCGCCGCGGCGGCGAAGGCGTCGAGCAGCAGCGCGTCCTCGGCCGGCTCGGCGCCGATCGCGACGCCTGCCGCCTGGGCGAGATCGGCCGGGCTGGCTTCGACGGCGGACGGCGCCGCCCCGTCGTCGTGGAGGATCTCGGCTTCGAGCCGGAGCGCGGCGCGTTCCATCCGGAACGGGCGGACCAGCGTGCTGGCGCGAAAGCGCCCGTTGCGGAGCGAGGCGACGACGCTGCCGTCTTCGGCGAGCAGCGTGAAATGGCAGGCGAGCGAGCGAGCCCCGGCGCGGCGGATGTCGGCGATGCCGCGATGGACCGCGCGGCCCGGCTGGTAGAGCCGGACCTGGTCGAAGCGCGACGGCAGGAAGGCGATGCCGGCGCGCCCGTCGTCGCCCGAGAACAGCGCGATCAGCGACTGGAAGGTGCCGTCGAGCTCGGTCGGGTCGAGGCCGTAGCCCTGGGTGGCGTCGGCGGGGCGGCGGGTCAGGCGGACGTGGAGCCGCTCCTTGCCGACGCGGTCGACCGCGGCCATGCGCTGGAAGCGCGGCCCGAACTCGAGCCCGTGGCGGCGCGCGAGGCCGTAGAGCGTGCCGGGAAGCAGCGTCTCGCCGGCGGGCGCGGGCGCTGCGGGTGGCGCCGGCACCGGCCCCGCGAACGCCGCCACCCGTCCGGCGGCGTGGGTGATCCAGGCATCGCCGTGAAGGCGGGGGCGGCTCAGGATCTCGACGGTCCGGCTCTCGGCCGAGTAGCGCACCGCGATCTCGCGGAGCTGGTCGGGATCGAGCGCGAGCGCATGGACGATCTCGAAATCGGTCAGCTCGACCATGTCGCTGCCGAGCATGTCGCGGCCGGCGGCCAGCGCCATCTCGATCAGCGCCGCGCCCGGCACCACCGGGTTGCCGGCGACCTTGTGGTCGGCGAGCTCGGGCACCAGCGCCGGGTCGAGATCGACGAACCACTCGCCGGCGTCGCGCCGGTCGCGGGCGCCGATCAGCGGATGGTCGCCGCCGAGGCCGAACACGTCGGTCGCCTCGATGGTCTGCTGGACGACGTAGCGGCGGCGCTGCCAGGGATAGCGCGGGAGGTCGGCTACCGGGCCCGGATCGGGCCCGACGAAGCGGCCGAGATCGATCGCGGCGCCGTGCACCAGCGCATCGGCGACGGCGGCGCGGATCGGGTCGAGCCGCTCGGGCGCGTCGGCATCGGTGCAGGCGAGGACGGCGCCGGCGGTCTCGCGGTCGGCCAGGGTCTCGCGGAGATAGGCCTGCAGGATCGGCCGCGGCCCGATCTCGAGGAACAGCCGGACGCCGCGGTCGAGCGCGGCCTCGATCGCGGCCGCGAAGCGCACCGGCGCGCGGACGTTGCGCCACCAATAGGCCGGGCCGAGCTGGCTGCCGTCGAGCGCGGCGCCCTCCACCGTCGACAGGAACGGCAGCCGCGCCGGCTGGGGCCGAATGTCGGCCAGCGCCGCGACCAGCGGCTCCTCGACCATCTCGATCAAGGCGGAGTGGAACGGATAGTCGAGGTCGAGCGCGCGGACCGCGAGGCGGCGCTCGCGGCCGACCTTGACCAGCGCCGCGATCGCCTCGTTGCTGCCCGAGATCGTGACCGAGTTGTGGCTGTTGACCGCGGCGACTTCGAGCCCGGCGCAGCGCGGGTCGGCGATGAGCTCGGCCACCATTTCGGGCGCGGCACGGAGCGCCGCCATGGTGCCGGCGCCACGCGCCGCCTCCTGGTGGACGCTGCGGGCGTGGATGACGGCGATGGCGTCCTCGAGCGTCAGCGCGCCGGCGGCAGCTGCCGCGGCGATCTCGCCGACGCTGTGGCCGAAGGCGAGCGCCGGCTTCAGCCCGTGCTCGGCGAGCGCATGGGTCGCGCTGGCCTGGATCGCGAACAGGAGCGGCTGGGCGACCTCGGCCCGGCGGAGGCGCGGCGCGAGATCCGGATCCTCCAGCGCCGCCTTGAGCGACCAGCCGGCCTCGCCGCGGAACAGCCGGTCGATCTCGTCGAAGCGGCTGCGGAACGCGGCGTCGGCGGCGAGGAAGCCGCGGCCCATGCCGGCCCAGGCGGCGCCGTTGCCGGTGTAGACGAAAGCGACAGGCAGGTCGCGGCCGAGCGCTTCGCCGGCAACGCTGCCGGCGGCGCGACGGCCGGCGAGATGCTCGTCGAGGCGGCGCCCGAGCGCCGCCGGGCCGTCGCCGAGATCGAACACCGCGCGATGGTCGAGCCGGGCGCGGCGATGCGCGGCCGCGCGGGCGACCAGGCCGGCATCGGCGCCGCCGGCGCGGCGAAGCCGCTCGCCGTAGCGCCGCGCCAGGGCGTCCAGCGCCTCGCGGGAGGCCGCCGACAGCACCAGCGCGGTCGGCCGCTCGGCCGGCTCGGCCACCGCGGTCGTGGCCGGCGCCGGGTCGGGGTCGGCGATCACGACATGGGCGTTGGTGCCGCCGAAGCCGAACGAATTGACGCCGGCAAACCGGGCCGCTCCCGGCCGCCGCGGCAGCGCGACCGCCTCGGTCGCGACCGCGAGGTTGAGATCGGCGAACGGAATGTCGGGGTTCAGCTCCTCGACATGGAGCGTAGGCGGCAGCCGGTCGTGCTCCAGCGCCAGCATCGCCTTGAGCACGCCGACGAGGCCGGAGGCCGGCTCGAGATGGCCGACATTGGTCTTGACCGAGCCGATCGGCAGCGGGCGGCTCCGGCGCTGGGCCAGCGCCGAGCCGACGGCGCGGGCCTCGACCGGATCGCCGGCCTTGGTGCCGGTGCCGTGGGCCTCGATGAAGGCGAGTCCCTCGGGATCGATCGCGCCGTCGTAGATGCGCCTCAGCAGCGCCACCTGCGAATCGAGCGAGGGGAACGACAGGCCGATGGTGCGGCCGTCCTGGTTGGTGCCCGCCGCCACCACCGCGGCATGGGCGCGACGGCCGGCGGCAGCCGCGGCGTCGGCGCGCTCCAGCACGAAGACGACGCCGCCCTCGGAACGGACATAGCCGTCGGCCTTGGCGTCGAAGGCGCGGCAGAGGCCCTGCGCCGACAGCATGTTGGCCTGGGCGAAGCCGACGAAGGACACCGGGCTCAGCAAGAGGTTGACGCCGACCACGACGGCCCGCTCGATCCGTCCGGCATCGAGCGCCGCGACCGCCTCGTCGAACGCGACGAGGGCCGAGGAGCAGGCGGTGTCGACGGTGAAGCTCGGCCCGCGCAGGTCGAACACGTAGGACACGCGGTTCGAGATGATCGAGAGCGCGTTGCCGGTGGCGAAATAGGGGTCGAGGCTCGGGATGTCGTAGGAGAGCCGCCCGGCATAGTCGAGCGCCGAGGCGCCGGCGAAGACGCCGGTCGCCGAGCCCGCCACGGCGCCCGGGGCGAGGCCGGCATCCTCGAGCGCTTCCCACACCAGCTCGAGCGTGAGCCGCTGCTGCGGGTCCATCTGCTCGGCCTCGCGGGGCGAGATGCCGAACACGCCGGGGTCGAAGGCGAAGGGATCATCGAGCAGCCCGGCGGCGGGGGCGTAGGTCTTGCCGGCAAGCGGGCGGCGGGGGTGGCGGAAGCGGCGCTGCGACCAGCGCGTGGAATCGAGGGGACGAACCGCGCAGCGGGCGGACACCAGCAAGTCCCAGAAGGCCGCCACGTCAGGAGCGCCGGGGAGGCGACAGGCCCGGCCGACGATGGCCACTCGGTTTGCTACTGCGTCCGCCAAAGGCCCCTCATCTCAAACGCACGGGCCACTGCCGCGCCAAGCGTTCGACATACCTCGCGCAGGACCGACCGATCCGAACCACACCGCCGACCCGTCCAAGACATCGCCCCGACCGGGAAAATACACTATGACATGGTCCCTCCAGCGTTAGTGGCACGACTTCCACGAGTTGTCGACGGCGAAACGTTCGCTGACCCGTACCCACGGTTGGCGACGGGGCGCTTGCTTCGGACCACCCGCCGTGCTCCCTCGCAGCCCGGACAAAACCCCGTGATGCGCCGCGGCCCTACCGCACCCTGCCGGAGCACTTGGCCGATTTTGCGGCGCCGGTTGCCGCGGTCGCCGATCGGGCCGATGATCCGCCAGAGCGGGGGCCGATGCTCATGCAGACCTTCTTCGTGCAAATCAAATGCCACCTGGGCAAGACCTACGAGGTCGCCGAGCGGCTCGCCGACATGGAGCTGCACTCGGAAATCTATTCCACCGCAGGCGAGTTCGACCTCCTGGTGAAGTACCATGTCGACGACGGCGTCGACATCGGCCACTTCGTCGGCGAGAAGGTTCAGGTGGTGCCGGGCATCGACGATACCCGCACCGTCATCACCTTCAAGGCGTTCTAAGCACGCGGGCGCCCGCCGGCGCAGCCGCGACAGGCGGACGCGTTGCACCGCAGCGCCGTCAACCCAACACTATCGTCTGCACCGCCCGCGTGTGGAGACGCCGTGTTCAAGGTCGTGAGGAGCCGCCTCGGCGGCATGCTGATTCCGCTCGCCGCGGCGCTGGTGCTGATCGGCATCGGCATCGTCCTGGCGCATGCGGCGCCAGCCGGGCCGATCACGATCGCCAAGCCATGGATGCGGGCGACGCCGGGCGGCGCCACGGTCGGCGCCGGCTATCTCACCATCACCAACGTCGGGCCGACCGCCGACCGGCTGGTCGCGGTCTCGACCCCGGCCGCCGCCAGCGTCACCCAGCATCGCACCGTCGAGGAGGGCGGCACCTCGCGCATGGTGCCGATCGTGGGCGGGATGGAGATTCCGCCCGGCAAGACCGTGACCTTCGCGCCGTCCGGCGCCCACCTCATGCTGATGGGCCTGAAGGCGCCGCTCAAAGCCGGCGAGCACGTCCCGGTGACGCTGACCTTCCAGCACGCCGGCGCGCTCACGACCGACTTCGTGGTCGAGGGCATCGGCGCGAGCGCGCCGTCCGGCGCAATGGACATGAGCCACATGCCCGGCATGGATCACATGTCCGGCATGGGCGGGATGGCCCCGCACCATTGAGGCCGGCCTTATTTCGCCGGGGCGGCCGGGCCGATCTCCGCGATCTCGGGCGCCGGCGCCGTCATCTCGGCGTAGCGCCGGGCCAGCACGGCGCAGACCATCAGCTGGATCTGGTGGAAGATCATGAGCGGCAGCACCAGCACGCCGACCGCGGCCGGCGGCAGGAGCACGCTCGCCATCGGGATGCCGCTGGCGAGGCTCTTCTTGGAGCCGCAGAACACGATCGCGATCTCGTCCGGCCGCGAGAAGCCGAACCAGCGGCTGCCGTAGGTCGTGACCGCCAGCACCGCCGCGAGCAGCGCGCCGCACACCAGCGCGACCACGACGAGGTCGAGGGCGCCGAGCTGGTGCCACAGCCCGTTCACCACCGCCTCGCCGAACGCCGAATAGACCACCAGCAGGATCGAGCCGCGGTCGACCAGCCCGACCAGCCTGCGGTGGCGGCCGACCCAGCCGCCGATCCAGGGGCGCAGCAAATGGCCGACGATGAACGGCAGGAAGAGCTGGAGCAGGATGGAGCCCACTGCCGAGAACGAGACGCCGCCGCTGAGATGCATCAGCGCCGCGACCAGCGCCGGGGTGAGGAAGACGCCGAGGAGGTTGGAGGCCGAGGCGGAGCACACCGCCGCGGCGACGTTGCCGCCGGCGATCGAGGTGAAGGCGATCGAGGACTGCACCGTCGACGGCAGGAGGCACAGGAACAGGATGCCGCTGAGGAGCGCGGCCGGGAGCAATCCCGCGAGGCCGTGCTGGATCGCGAGGCCGAGCAGCGGGAACAGCACGTAGGTCGAGGCGAGCACCAGCACGTGAAGGCGCCAGTGGGTCATGCCGGCGATCACCGCCTCGCGCGACAGGCGGGCGCCGTGCAGGAAGAACAGGAGCGCGATCGCGAGCTTGGTGACGACGCCGAGCACCGGCACCGCCTCGCCCTTGGCCGGCAGGAAGGTCGCGAGCACGACCACGATCACCAGGGCGATGGTGAAGTTGTCGGGGCGGAGACGGGACAGCAGCGCCATCGCGCCGGACCGGCGCCGGGCGTTCGATGCAGTCACAACCATCCAGCCAGCTCCCGCCGCACCAGCGCTTCGAGCATGCTCATACCAGCCGGCGCGTCGTTGAGGCAGGGGAGCGCGGCGAAATTCTCCCCGCCGGCCGCGCGGAAGCGCTCGCCGGCGCCGATCGCGATCTCCTCCAGCGTCTCCAGGCAGTCGGCGGCGAAGCCCGGCGTGACCACCGCGAGACTCTTGACGCCGGACCGGGCGAGGCCGGCCACCGTGTCGGCGGTCGCCGGCGCCAGCCATCGGGTCGGCCCGAACCGCGACTGGTAGCTCAGGACCAGCCGGTCGGCGTCCCAGCCGAGCGCCGCGCGCAGCAGGCGCACGGTCTCCTCGCACTGGCGCTCGTAGGGATCGCCCTTGTCGACATAGGCCCGCGGCAGGCCGTGGAAGGAGGCGACCAGCCGCTCCGGGACGAACGGCAGCGCGGCGATTCCCTCCCGGATCGCGCCCGCCAGCGCGCCGATATAGAGCGGGTCGGCAAAATAGGGCGGCAGCACCCGGAGCGCCGGCTGGTCGCGCATCCGCTCGAGCGCGGCGAAGACGGCGTCGCAGGCCGAGGCGGTCGTGGTGGCGCTGTATTGCGGGTAGAGCGGCGCCACGAGGATGCGGCGGCAGCCGCGCGCGGCGAGCGTCGCGAGCCCCGTCGCGATCGAGCGCCGGCCGTAGCGCATCGCCCATTCGACGGCGACGCCGGCGCCGGCGAGCCGCGCGGCGAGCTTTTCCGCCTGGGCGCGGGTGATGGTGAGAAGCGGCGATTCGTTCTCGGCCCGGTTCCAGACCGTGGCGTAGGCCCGCGCGACGCGGCGCGGCCGCGTCCGCAGGACGACGCCGTGCAGCACCGGCTGCCACAGCAGCGGGCTCGCCTCGATGACGCGGCGGTCGGACAGGAACTCGCGGAGATAGGCCCTGACCGCCCGCGGATCGGGCGCCTCGGGCGTGCCGAGATTGACGAGAAGGACGCCGATTCCGGCCGGCGCCGCGGCCGGTGCGTCGGCGGAACTCTCGCTCGACGGCGCGGCGGGGCTGTCCATGCCGGTCAGATCGCACGCGGCCAAACGCCGGTCAAACCGCACCCCTCGATCCTCCCCTGCGGAGCGGGGGAGGTGCCGAGCGCAGCGAGGCGGAGGGGGCCTTCCCGCAACCACTGGCGCCGCACGCCCCTCTCCACCATGCTTCGCATGGTCCCCCTCCCCCGCTGACGCGGAGGAGGATCAGGCGCGCTTGCGAGGGGACGCGGCCCCCAAACGCAAAGGGCCGCCCGGAGGCGGCCCCTGCAGTTCAGGCGGACGGTTGGATCAGAAGTCCATGCCGCCCATGCCGCCGCCGCCCGGCATCGCCGGGGCGGCTTCCTTCTTGGGCGCCTCGGCGACCATCGCCTCGGTGGTGATCAGGAGCGCCGCGATCGAGGCCGCGTCCTGGAGCGCGGTGCGCACCACCTTGGTCGGGTCGACGATGCCGGCGTCGATCATGTCGACATATTTCTCGGTCTGGGCGTCGAAGCCGAAATTGGCCGACTTGTTCTCCAGCACCTTGCCGACGACGATCGAGCCCTCGACGCCGGAGTTCTCGGCGATCTGGCGGATCGGCGACTCCAGCGCACGCAGCACGATCTTGATGCCGGCCTGGATGTCGGGGTTCTCGTTCTTGAGGCCCTCGACCGCCTTCTTGGCGCGGAGCAGCGCGACGCCGCCGCCGGCGACGATGCCCTCCTCGACCGCGGCGCGGGTCGCATTGAGCGCATCGTCAACGCGGTCCTTGCGCTCCTTGACCTCGACCTCGGTCGCGCCGCCGACGCGGATCACCGCGACGCCGCCCGCGAGCTTGGCCAGGCGCTCCTGGAGCTTCTCGCGATCGTAGTCGGAGGTGGTCTCCTCGATCTGCTGCTTGATCTGGGCGACGCGGGCCTCGATGTCCTTCTTCTTGCCCGAGCCGTCGACGATCGTCGTCTTCTCCTTCTCGATCAGCACCTTCTTGGCGCGGCCGAGCATGTCGAGCGTGACGTTCTCGAGCTTGATGCCGAGATCCTCCGAGATGACCTGGCCGCCGGTGAGGATCGCGATGTCCTCGAGCATCGCCTTGCGGCGATCGCCGAAGCCCGGCGCCTTCACCGCCGCGACCTTGAGGCCGCCGCGGAGCTTGTTGACGACGAGCGTCGCCAGGGCCTCGCCCTCGACGTCCTCGGCAACGATCAGGAGCGGCCTGGACGACTGTACCACGGCCTCGAGCACCGGCAGCATCGCCTGGAGGCCCGAGAGCTTCTTCTCGAAGACCAGGATGTACGGGTCCTCGAGGTCGGCGACCATCTTCTCGGCGTTGGTGACGAAGTAAGGCGAAATGTAGCCGCGGTCGAACTGCATGCCCTCGACCACCTCGAGCTCGGTCTCGAGCGACTTCGCCTCCTCGACGGTGATGACGCCCTCGTTGCCGACCTTCTGCATCGCGTTGGCGATCATCTCGCCGATCTCGCGCTCGCCGTTGGCCGAGATCGTGCCGACCTGGGCGACTTCGCTGGAGGCCTTGATCTTCTTGGAGGAGCGCTTCAGCGCCTCGATCACCTCGGCGACCGCGAGGTCGATGCCGCGGCGCAGATCCATCGGGTTCATGCCCGCGGCCACCGCCTTCGCGCCCTCGCGGACGATCGAGTGGGCGAGAACGGTCGCAGTGGTGGTGCCGTCGCCGGCGAGGTCGTTGGTCTTGCTCGCGACCTCGCGCACCATCTGCGCGCCCATGTTCTCGAACTTGTCCTCGAGCTCGATCTCCTTGGCGACGGTGACGCCGTCCTTGGTGATGCGCGGCGCGCCGAAGCTCTTCTCCAGCACCACGTTGCGGCCCTTGGGCCCGAGCGTCACCCTGACGGCATTCGCGAGGATGTCGACGCCACGCAGCATCTTCTCCCGGGCATCGCCGGCGAAGCGTACTTCCTTGGCAGCCATTTCAACTCTCCGATCTTGACTGGGATCCCGGACCGCGACCCGGCGCCGAGCGGCGCGAGCGAGGCGGGCGGGAGGAAAAGGTCTTGCGGACGATCAGCTTCAGCCGATCACGCCCATCACGTCCGACTCCTTCATGATCAGCAGCTCCTCGCCGTCGATCTTGACCTCGGTGCCGGACCACTTGCCGAACAGGATCTTGTCGCCCTTCTTCACGTCGAGCGGCTGGACCTTGCCGTTCTCGTCGCGGGCGCCGGGGCCGACGGCGATGATCTCGCCCTCCTGGGGCTTTTCCTGCGCGGTATCGGGGATGATAATGCCGCCCTTGGTCTTTTCGTCGGCGGTAAGGCGGCGGACGACCACGCGGTCGTGCAGCGGACGGAACTTCATGGAGAACTTTCCCTCGGTGTCGCGCGCCGGGAAGCGCGCTGTGCGGGCCGGATGGGCTGTTAGCACTCCGGAAGCGCGAGTGCCAACGCCGCTGCGCATCTAGGGAAGCGCCGCCGCGGAGTCAAGGCCGCGGGGCGGAAATGAAAGCGTGGCAGGGTGGCATCGGCACGGCCGACGCCTACCTCTCAGACCGTACGTGGGCAAGCTGCCCTTGCTCGCCCTGCAAGGAAGACAGGAGGCGTCATGAAAATTCCGGGCCCCGACCATCCGGTCACCGTGACCCCGAGCGACCAGCACGTCGTGGTGCGCTTCGACGGCGCGGTCGTCGCCGACACCCGCCATGCGCTGGTGCTGAAGGAGGCGACGTACCCGGCCGTCTACTACGTACCGCGCGGCGACGCCGACATGAGCCATTTCGACAAGACCCAGCACCACACCACCTGCCCCTACAAGGGCGAGGCCAGCTATTTCTCGCTCGTCGAGGGCGGCAGGCGCGCCGAGAACGCGGTGTGGAGCTACGAGACGCCGTTCCCGGCGGTCGGCGACATCCGCGAGCACCTGGCGTTCTACCCCGACAAGGTCGAGATCGAGGTGAAGTAGCCGCAGGGGCATCGGCTCGCCAATACCCGCGCCGTCACCGCCTTCTCCGGCGCTCTTTTTTCTCCGGCAGGGTGGGCATGCTGTGCATGCCCACCCTGCCGGCCGTTCACCGCCTGGCCGCCTCGGCCGCAGCCGCGATCAGGGCGCGGCGGGCGACGATGTCGGCCAGCGCGGCATTCCGGCGGCCTTCGGCCACCGCCTCGGCGAGGCGGGCGACGAGGCCGGACAGCCGCTCCGCGCCGAGCCGGGCCAGCGTCGCCTTGACCTTGTCCTGGCGGCTGAAGTGCAGCGTCGGCCAGCCGCGCCCGACGACCGCCTCGGCGGAGCCGCCGCCCGCCATGTCGAGGCTGAGACGATAGAGCCGGAGCGCATGGTTCAGCGCCGCGAGCAGCGGCGCCGTCGCCGCCGTCGTGGTCGGCCCCGCGGCCGCCAGGAACTGGTCGACCCCGGCGAGGTCGCCGGCGAACACCGCATCGACCAGCGCCTCGGTCTCGCTCTCGCCGGCATCGGCCATCGCCGCCTCGACCGCGGCCGGCCCGACCTCGCCGCCCCCCATGGCATAGAGGCCGAGCTTTTCCAGCTCGCTCCGCGCCAGCAGGCGGTCCGGCCCGAGCAGCGCCAGGGCGGCACGGCGGCCCTCGCGCGAGATGCCGAGGCCGAACTGCCCGAGCACCTCGTCGATCAGCGCGCTCTTGCCGCCCTCGCTGTCGGCGTAGCAGGGCAGCGCCGCCGCGCGCGGGCTCTTCTCGCAGAGCGCGCGGAGGCGGTCGCCCCGGCGGAGCTCGCCCGCGGCGACGACGACGCGGGCGGTGACGGCCGGCTCGGCCAGGAGCGCCTCGACCGCGCCCGTGATCTGGCGGTCGCCGAGCGTCACCCAGACGACGCGGCCGCCGCCGAACATCGGGATCGAGCGGGCCTCGTCGAGGAGGCGGCCGGGATCGGCGGCGACCTCGTCGCCGTCGAGCCGCGCCAGGCCGAACGGATCGTCCCGCGGCACCACCGCCTCCGCCAGCGCACGGGCGCGCTCGCCGACGAGGCCGGCATCGGGACCGTAGACCAGGAAGCAGACCACCGCCGGGTCGGGCCGTTTCAGGAAGCCGTCGACGCCCGAGGCCTTGACCGCGACCATCGCGGCTCAGGGGTGGTCGGAGAAATAGGCCGCGAGCCGGTCGTAGATCTGCTCCGCGATGACCTTCGCCGCGCGGTCCTCGGCGTTTTCCTCGGCGGTAAGGTCGGCGAAGCGCTGGCGGTTGCGGTTGAGGCTGGCGCGGCCGAAGGCGTTGCCCGTCAGCGCCGGCTTGTCGCTGTCGAGCGGCATCAGCGCCCAGGCGGTGTCGAGCGCGACGGTCTCGACCTGCGGCCGCTCGGTGAAGGGGTCGATCACCGGATATTGCGGCGTGCCCTGCAGCACGATGGCGAGGCGGTAGCGCATCGGCGCCGGGTTGTCGCCGCCGGTGAAGCGGTAGATCAGCTCGTTGCGGATCTCCTGGCCGACCCGGCCCTCGATCGGGATCACCTGGACCGCGGCGAGTTTGGCCGCGATGCCGCCGGCCGCCGCCGGCGAGGCGAAGCCGGCTGACATGCGATGGCTGCCGTAGAGCGGCTGGACGTTGCAGCCCGCGAGCAGCGCCGCGAGCGCGGCCGCCGCCAGCGTCGCCGGGACGACGCGCAGGCGCTCAGGCCACGACATTGACGATCCGCTGCGGCACGACGATCACCTTGCGCACCGGCTTGCCCGCGACCGCGCGGGCGACCGATTCCAGCTTTAGCACGGCGGCCTCGATCTCGTCGCTCTTCGCGTCGGCGGCGACCACGAGCTCGTCGCGCTTCTTGCCGTTGACCTGGACCGGCAGGGTGATGGTGTCGGCGACGAGGAGCGCGGGATCGGCCTCGGGCCACGGCGCCTCGGCGACCAGCGTGTCGTGGCCGAGCGCCTGCCAGCATTCCTCGGCGAGATGCGGCATCATCGGCGCGATCAGCCGGACCAGGATCTCCGCCGCCTCGCGCAGCGCCGCCGGAGCGGCCGCCGGGCTGCCGGCCTCGGCCTGGAGAGCGTTGACCAGCTCGTAGATGCGCGCGACCGCCACGTTGAAGCGGAGCCCTTCGATCGCGGCGCCCACGGCGGCCAGCGTGCGGTGGGCGGTGACGCGGACCTGCGCCTTCGGATCCGCCGCGGCCCCCTCCCCGCCGAGCGCGGCGACGTCGTTCACCACCCGCCAGACCCGCTGGACGAAGCGCCCTGCGCCCTCGACGCCGGCCGCGGTCCAGATCACGTCGCGCTCGGGCGGCGAGTCGGACAGCATGAACCAGCGCGCGGTGTCGGCGCCGAAGCTCGCCATGATCTCGGACGGGTCGACCGTGTTGCGGCGCGACTTCGACATCTTCTCGATCGCGCCGATCTCGACCGGCGCGCCGCTCGCCGTCGCAACCGCGCGGCGCTGGCCGCCCTCTTCGCTCACCGTCACCTCGGCCGGCGACAGCCACCGGCCGTCGGCGGCCTGGTAGGTCTCGTGCACCACCATGCCCTGGGTGAAGAGCCCGGCGAACGGCTCGTCGAGGCCGACATGGCCGGTCGCCTTCATCGCCCGGGTGAAGAAGCGCGAGTAGAGGAGGTGCAGGATCGCGTGCTCGATGCCGCCGATATACTGGTCGACCGGCATCCAGGCGTCCGCGACCGGCCGGTCGGTCGGCGTCGCCGCGTGCGGCGCGGTGAAGCGGATGAAGTACCAGGACGAGTCGACGAAGGTGTCCATCGTGTCGGTCTCGCGCCGGGCGGGCTTGCCGCAGCGCGGACAGGCGACGTGCTTCCAGGTCGGATGGTGGTCGAGCGGGTTGCCGGGACGGTCGAAGCTGACGTCGTCCGGCAGCGTCACCGGGAGCTGGTCCGCCGGCACCGGCACGACCCCGCAATCCTCGCAATGGATCACCGGGATCGGGCAGCCCCAGTAGCGCTGGCGCGAGATGCCCCAGTCGCGCAGGCGATAATTGACCTGGCGCGACGCCTGCGGCCGGTTGCCGATCGTCTGCCCCTCCAGCCGCCGCGCCACCGCCTCCTGCGCCTCGGGCACGGTGAGGCCGTCGAGGAAGTCCGAATTGAACAGGTGGCCGTCGCCGTCATAGGCCTCGGCGCCGATCTGGAAGGTCGCCGGGTCGGCATCCGGCGGCAGCACCACCGGGCGCACGGTCAGGCCGTATTTCCGGGCGAAGTCGAGGTCGCGCTGGTCGTGGGCCGGGCAGCCGAAGATGGCGCCGGTGCCGTAGTCCATCAGGATGAAGTTGGCGACGTAGACCGGCACGGTCCGCGCGGGGTCGAGCGGATGGCGGGCGACGAGGCCGGTGTCGAAGCCCATCTTCTCCGCCGTCTCCAGCGTCGCGACGCTGGTGCCCATGCGGTGGCACTCGGCGATGAACTCCTGGAGCGCCGGGTTCTTCTCCGCCAGCGCCGCGGCGAGCGGATGGTCGGGCGCCACCGCCATGAAGGCGGCGCCGTAGAGCGTGTCCGGCCGCGTGGTGTAGATCTCGAGCTCGTCGAAGAGGCCCCCTCCACCATGCTTCGCATGGTCCCCCTCCGCCGCTGGCGCGGGGGAGGATCCGCCTGCCGCAGCCTTGATCCTCCCCTGCCCGCCATCGGGTTTACGCGATGTCGGCTCTTGGGTGCCGAAGTCGGGCAAGCCCGACTTCGAAGCGGGGGAGGTGGCGAGCGAAGCGAGACGGAGGGGGCCCTTGCTTGGCTCCAATTTGAAGCGCACCAGCAGGCCTTCCGACCGGCCGATCCAGTTCTGCTGCATCAGCCGGACCTTTTCCGGCCAGCGCGTCAGCGTATCGAGCGCCTCCAGCAGCTCCTCGGAGTAGTTGGTGATCTTGAGGAACCACTGGGTCAGCTCGCGCTGCTCGACCTCGGCGCCGGAGCGCCAGCCGCGGCCGTCGATCACCTGCTCGTTGGCGAGCACGGTCTGGTCGACCGGGTCCCAGTTGACCTTCGCGCTCCTGCGGTCGACCAGCCCCGCCGCCATGAAATCGAGGAACATCTTCTGCTGATGGCGGTAGTAGGACGGGTCGCAGGTCGCGACCTCGCGGCTCCAGTCGAGCGAGAGGCCCATCGACTTGAGCTGGCCGCGCATGGTGGCGATGTTGGCGTAAGTCCATTCGCGCGGTTGGACCTTGTTCTGCATCGCCGCGTTCTCGGCGGGCAGGCCGAAGGCGTCCCACCCCATCGGGTGGAGCACGTTGAAGCCGCGGGCGCGCTTGTAGCGCGCGACGACGTCGCCCATGGCATAGTTGCGGACGTGGCCCATATGGATGCGCCCCGACGGATAGGGGAACATCTCGAGGACGTAGTATTTCGGCCGCGCGTCGTGATCGGGGGTGTGGAACAGGCCGTGCCGTTCCCACGCCGCCTGCCATCGCGGCTCGGCCTCGCGGGCGTTGTAGCGCTCGGTCGCCATGTCGTTCTTGGGTATCCTGGACGTCGGGCGGCCACGACCGCCCGGAATGCGGGCGGACCTTTGCCCGCCGCGACTGGATAGGTCAATGGGCGCGAGAACGCGGGCAGTTCAGCGCCGGCGCGCAAGCCAGACCGTATGGCCACCGCACTCCCGGTCCTCGGCGACGTGCGCGACGACGTCGAAGCCGTTGCAGTCGAGCAGGAGACGATATTCGTCGGGATCGAGGCTCGCGTGGTAGAGCGGATCGCCTTCGAGCGTGCCGAGCGCCTCGCCGAAGGCGGGGCCGCTCGTGAACAGCAGCGGAGCACGCACCTCGGCATGATCACGAAAGATCGGGAACATCAAACGCTGCTGCAAAGCCGACAGATGGAAAAAACTGTCCCAGGCGATCAATCCACCGAATTTGCGATCAAGCTTCAGAGCGCGCATATCGGCCACCTCGGCCGCTTCGCCCGGCAGGTTCGCTCGAAACAGGGCGATCATTTCGGATGAGGCGTCGACGCCGGTGATCGGATGCCCCCTCTCGACGAAATACCGGGCGATCGGTACGCCCGATCCGCAGCCGATGTCCAACAATGCCGCGCCGGGCAGGAGCAGGTTGGCGAACCGTTCCGCCCACGTTCGTTCGATCAGCGTCGTGCTGCGGGCAGCGACCCACGCCGCGGCATGACGGCGGTAGAGATCAATGATGTCATCGGCGGCGTCGGTCATAATCGTTGCATAGCAACGGCGAAGGCCATGGCGCGGGTCGGCTCGTTGGCCAACACCGACATCAAGGCCCACCCTATCGAGAGGAGCGCAACGTGACAACGAAGCCCGCCGCAGGGCCGACTCCCGCTTCCCGCCTGGAGGCGGTGGAAGCGGAGATCGTGCGTGCCGCGGCGCTGGCGGATCGCGACCCCGCGGCAGTGACGCTGGTCGCGGTGTCGAAGACCTTTCCGGTCGAGGCGATCGTCCCGGTGCTCGACGCCGGGCACCGCGTGTTCGGCGAGAACCGGGTGCAGGAGGCCGAGGCCAAGTGGCCGGCCCTTCGCGCGCGCTATGCCGGCACCGCGCTCCACCTGATCGGCCCGCTGCAGACCAACAAGGTGCAGGGTGCCGTCGCGCTGTTCGACGCGATCCATACCGTCGACCGGCCGAGGCTCGCCCAGGCTCTCGCCGACGAGATCGCGCGGAGCGGCCGGACGCCGATGCTGTTCGTCGAGGTCAACACCGGCGCCGAGCCGCAGAAGGCCGGCGTCCTGCCCGAGGAGGCCGACGCCTTCGTCGCCGCCTGCCGCCGCGACTACGGCCTCGCCATCGCCGGCCTGATGTGCATCCCGCCGGCCGCGGACGTGGCGGCGCCGCACTTCGCCCTGCTGGCCAAGATCGCCGCGCGCAACGGCCTCAAGGCGCTGTCGATGGGCATGAGCGCCGATTTCGCCGCCGCCGTCGGCCTCGGCGCCACTCACGTCCGCGTCGGCAGCGCCATCTTCGGCGCGCGAGAGTAGGGGCGGCAACCTGTCCGCCCGTCATGGCCGGGCACGCAATCAAGCTTGCGCGGATTGCGTAACTTATCTGCGCTCCCGGCCGTCCACGATTTTCCGTCGGCCGCAAACCCGTGGATGCCCGGCCCAAGGTCGGGCATGACGGGAGAGGCACAGCCTCGGGCTGGCGCCTTACTCGGTCATGGCCTATTCGGAGGCCCGCGGACGCGGCCCGGGCCGCGCCGAAGGAGCAGCCATGATCGGCACCATCGCCATCCTCATTGCGCTGGCCGCCGTGGCGGTCGTCCTCGGCATGGGCCTCGTCAACATGATGCGGGGCGGCAGCCCGCAGCGCTCGCAGAACCTGATGCGCTGGCGCGTGACGCTGCAGTTCCTCGCCATCATCGTCATCATCATCGTGATCTGGGCGACCCGGCCGGGCTGAGCATGATCCCGAAAAGCGTGCAGCGGTTTTCGGACAAGATCATGCTCGAGCGAGTTCTCTGACCCCCAATGGCGCGCCTCTACACCCGCACCGGCGACGACGGCACGACCGGCCTGTGGGGCGGCGCCCGCCGGCCGAAGCACGACCTCCGCATCGAGGCGATCGGCGCGATCGACGAGGCCAATGCGGCGATCGGCGTCGCCCGCGTCGCGACGGCGGGCGACATCGTCCTCGATCCGATGCTGGCCCGCGTGCAGAACGAGCTGTTCGACCTCGGCGCCGAGCTCGCGGCGACCGGCGGCGAGGCGCCGGGCATCCGCCCCGCCCAGGTCGCGCGGCTGGAGCGCGAGATCGACCGGCTGGAGGACGGCCTGCCGCCGCTGACGGCCTTCATCCTGCCCGGCGGGACCCCGGCCGCGGCGGCGCTGCACCTCGCCCGCACCATTCTCCGCCGGGCCGAACGGCGCGTCACCGCGCTCGCCGCCGCCGAAGCGGTGGGCGCCGAGGCGCGGCGCTATCTCAACCGCCTGTCGGACCTCCTCTTCGTCGCCGCCCGCTATGCCAACCGGGCAAGCGGCGACGTCGAGTGGCATCCGGGCAAGTAAGAGCCGTCATCCCGGCCGGAGCACGCATATGGGGCCTGCCCGATGTGCGAATTTCAAGCGGCCATCTCGGGCAGGCCCGAGATGGCCGGAGAGCCGGGATCCGGGGCCTGGCACGGTGCGCGCGACCGGGATGACAGGCGGAATTTCGATCGGAACCGGCCTCAGCCGAGATGGGCCTTGAGGAAGGCCAGCGTGCGCTGCCAGGCGAGGTCGGAAGCCGCCTTGTCGTAGCGGTTGCTGGTGTCGTTGCTGAAGGCGTGGTTGACGCCCGGATAGACGTAGCGCTCGACCACCGGCGCGCCGGCTTTCTTCACCGCCTCGGCGAAGGCCGGGCCGGCCGCGGTGATGCGGGTGTCGAGCCCGGCATAATGCAGCAGCATCGCGGCGCGGACCGTCTTCACGTCCGACAGCGGCGGCTCCGGCCCGTAATAGGCAACGACCACCGCGAGGTCGGGGCTGACGAGCGCCAGGCGCTCGGCGATGCCGCCGCCCCAGCAGAAGCCGATCACGCCGACGGGGCCGCTCGATTGCGGCTGGGTCTTCAGGACCGGCACCGCCGCTTCGAGCTGGGCCACCGCGAGCGGCGGCTTCAGCTCCGCGAACCGGTCGCGCGCGTCATCCTCGTCGGCGGGGGTGCCGCCGAAGGGCGACAGGAGATCCGGCGCGAGGGCGAGATAGCCCGCGACCGCGAGGCGGCGCGCCACGTCCTCGATATGCGGGTTGAGGCCGCGGTTCTCATGCACCACGATCACCGCCGGCCATTCGCCGCTGCCGGCGGGGTGGGCGAGATAGGCCTTCACCGCGTCCTGCGGCCCGGGATAGGTCGTGGCCGACGCCTGGATGCGGGGATCGCCCGCCCCGATCGTCTCGGCGCGGGCGTAGTCGTTCCTGAGGAGCGGCAGCAGTGCCATGGCCGCGGCCGTGCCGCCCGCGAGCCTGGCCAGCCGTTCGACGAAGTCGCGGCGCGACATCAGGCCGTGGGTGAAGCGGTCGTAGAGGTCGATGATGCGCTGATCCATCGGGCCGGGGCTCCGTCGCTCGCGATGGTGCCGTTGTAGGGACCGGCATCCCTCGCTGCGACACACGCCTCGGTGAGGCCGCCGTGAAGACGCGAAAAGCCCGGCGCCGCCGCGGGCGCCGGGCTCCTCGTTGACGAAAGGGTCGCGATCAGACGACGGGAGGCCGCCGGCCGCGCCAGCCGAAGATCGCCGAGATCAGGAAGAGAATGATGAAGATGACGAACAGAATCCAGGCGATATGGGACGCCGTGCCGGCGACGCCCGCAAAGCCGAAGATGCCGGCAACGATTGCAATGATGAGGAAGGTAACGGCCCAGCCGAGCATGTGACTCTCCATGTGTTGCCCGAGGGCCGATCGCCGCGCAGGCGCGCCATCCTGGCCCTGTTCTGTGGGGAAACTTTCTGCCGTAGGGCACGGTTCCGTCGCGACGCGACTCTTCGGTGCTCATGACCGGCCGGCCGCGACGCCCCGGCCTGTTCCGGCCGCAGGGCGGATCTGGTAGAGACAGGCGCTATGCCTCCCCTGCCGCGGTGTTCCGGCCATGCTCGCCGATGACCTGATCGACCTCGACGCGATCCGCGCGGCGCCGCTCGACGTCGAGCCCTATCCGCACTTCCTGAACGGCGGCTTCCTGCGCGAGAGCGCGGTGCCGGCGCTCCGCGCCGACTTTCCCGAGATCGCCAAGCCCGGCTTCCTCCTCGCCGCCGACCTTCCGCTCCACGGCCGCTTCAAGACGCTGATCGACACGCTCGAAGGCGAGGAGGTGACCGAGACGCTGTCGCAGAAATTCGGGCTCGACCTTCATCCGTTTCCGCGCCTCACCACCATCCGCAAGGTCTCGCAGCTCAAGGACGGCCGCCCCCACACCGACGGGCGCGACAAGGTCATGACCATGCTGGTCTACATGAACGACGCCTGGCAGGATGACGGCGCCGGACGGCTGCGCGTGCTCTACGGCGGCGACGGCTTCGAGCCGATGAAATGCGAGATCCCGCCGACCATGGGCACGGTGTTCGCGTTCCTCCGCTCCGACCATTCCTGGCACGGCCACATGCCCTATGCCGGCGAGCGGCGGGTGGTGCAGGTCGCCTGGGTGAAGGACGCCGCCGCGGTCGAGCGGAAGAGCAAGCGCAACCGCTTTTCCAGCTTCCTGAAGGGAATTTTCGGGGGCTGAGGCGCCGCCCGCGCCGTCATTGCGAGCGAAGCAATCAAGGCTGCCGGCGCCACCAGCTCAATCGGACTCCAGGTCGTCGAGCCGGACGCCTAGCCCTGCGCGAAGGCTCGCGCGAGCCCGTTCGATCCGTCGTAAAAAGCGGGGATCGGTCTCCAGTCGATACTCGAACCAATCGTCCTCCGATTCGAGTCCGATCAGGACGCCCGCCGGCTTGCCGTGGCGCGTGATGATGATCTCCCTGCCGCTCGGCTTCCCGCAGGTAGCGCGACAGATCATCCTTCACCTCGGTCAGAGGCACTTCCTTCACAGTGGTTCTCCGAACGGGGCCAGCCATGACTCCGCCTCCGATTTGGCCACGATCGCCAAGATCTCAACGGTGTCGTCCGCACGGTACCTTGTCCAAGCGCGGCCCTCGGGCAAGCCGATCACATCCGCTCGACCGTGATGCGTCCGACGCGCCGCCCTGCCGTATATTCGGCGATGACTTGCGGAGGCACGATCATGGAACGGACCACGCGGCGCAGCCTTCTGCGCGGTGTCGGCGGCGCGGCTCTCGCGGCAGCGGCCGGCGGCTTCCTGTGGCGCGGCCGCCCGGCGAGGGCGGCGGCCGCGGAGCATTTCGAGGTGGCCCACACCGACGCGGAATGGCGCCGCCTGCTGACCCCGGCCCAGTACAACATCCTGCGCCAGGAGGGCACCGAGCCGCCATGGTCGAGCGCGCTGCTGAAGGAGCACCGCGCCGGCACCTTCGCCTGCGCCGGCTGCGCGCTGCCGCTGTTCTCGTCGAAGACCAAGTTCGACAGCGGCACCGGCTGGCCGAGCTTCTGGCAGCCGCTGCCGGACGCCGTGCGCACCCGCGACGACACCAGCTTCGGCATGGAGCGCACCGAGGTGCATTGCCGGCGCTGCGGCGGCCATCTCGGCCACGTCTTCGACGACGGCCCGAAGCCGACCGGCCTGCGCTACTGCATGGACGGCCTGGCGCTGACCTTCACGCCCGACGCGGGCGCGACCAAGCCCGGCGCCTGAGCCG
>DASZVN010000179.1:0-3940 GCA_035547055.1 Hyphomicrobiales bacterium | reverse complement strand
CAGCGCCGGCAGGTGTGACAGATGTCGAACACCCGCCGCATCTCGGCGTCGATCTTGCCGTCGTCGTAGAAGTCCGGATCCTGCCACGCGATCGGGTGGCGCACCGGCGCTTCGAGACTGCCTTCTGCCATGTCTTGTCCTTGTATGACGCCGACGCAGCCGCCCCCCTCATTGCGAGGAGGCGGAGCCGACGAGGCAATCCAGGAGAACCTGGGCGCGGAGCCCGTGGCCCTGGATTGCTTCGCTTCGCTCGCAATGGCGGGCGGTTACTTCAGCTCGTCGAGAGCGCGCTGGAAGCGGCCGGCATGCGAGCGCTCGGCCTTGGCCAGGGTCTCGAACCAGTCGGCGATCTCGTCGAAGCCCTCGTCGCGCGCGGTCCGTGCCATCCCCGGATACATGTCGGTGTATTCGTGGGTCTCGCCGGCGACGGCGGTGGCGAGGTTGAGGTTGGTCGTTCCCATCGGGAGGCCGGTGGCGGGGTCGCCCACCGCCTCGAGGAACTCGAGATGGCCGTGGGCGTGGCCGGTCTCGCCCTCGGCGGTCGAGCGGAACACGGCGGCCACGTCGTTGTAGCCCTCCACGTCGGCCTTCTGGGCGAAATAGAGATAGCGCCGGTTTGCCTGGGATTCGCCGGCGAAGGCGTATTTCAGATTGTCCTCGGTCTTGCTGCCCTTCAAAGCCATTCTTTTCGCTCCTTGCTTTCAACAGACGGCGGGTCCGCCCGGAGGGGGTGCACCGCGCGGATTGTGAGGTGGATCACGCGGGGGATGACGGCGCGCTCGGGCGACGGCCCGATGCCGAATCATTCTAATCGGTGGACGGCCCCGGCGTGAAATCGATTGTTTCTAAAGTGCCGATAGGCGGCGCCTATCGGCACTCGGGATCGTGGCCCGCCGGGGCTTTTGCCTAGTGCACCGGGCGGGCGATGTCGAAGCGGTCGGCGTTCATCACCTTGGCCCAGGCCGCAACGAAGTCCTTCGCGAACTTCTCCTTCGCATCGCTCGCGGCGTAGACCTCCGCGAAGGCGCGAAGCTGCGCGTGCGAGCCGAAGATCAGGTCGACCCGCGTGCCGGTCCATTTCGATGCGTGGGTCTTGCGGTCGAAGCCCTCGTAGACGCCGTCCTCGGAGGCCGGCTTCCACGCGGTGCCCATGTCGAGCAGGTTGACGAAGAAATCGTTCGTCAGCCGGCCCGGCGTCGCGGTGAAGACGCCGTGCTTCGACCCGCCCGCGTTGGCGCCGAGCACACGCAGGCCGCCGAGGAGAACGGTCATCTCCGGCCCGGTCAGCGTCAGGAGCTGCGCCCGGTCGACCAGCGCCTCCTCGGGCGTCATGAACTGCGGCCCGCTGCCGATATAGTTGCGGAAGGCGTCGGCGCGGGGCTCGAGTGGCGCGAAGGATTCGACGTCGGTCATCTCCTGCGAGGTGTCCATCCGGCCCGGCGTGAAGGGCACCTCGACCGCGACACCGGCCTCCTTCGCCGCCTTCTCGACCGCGGCGCCGCCGCCGAGCACGACGAGGTCGGCGAGCGAGACCTTCCTGTCGCCCTTCTGGGCGCCGTTGAACTCCTTCTGGATCGCTTCGAGCTTCTGCAGCACCTTCGCCAGCTCGGCGGGCTGGTTCACCGCCCAGTCCTTCTGCGGGGCGAGGCGGATGCGGGCGCCGTTGGCGCCGCCGCGCTTGTCGGAGCGGCGGAAGGTGGAGGCTGACGCCCAGGCCGCCCGGACGAGCTCCGGGACGCTGAGGCCCGACGCCAGGATCTTCGCCTTGAGATCGGCGACGTCCGCTGCGTTCACGACCTCATGGTCGAGCGGCGGGATCGGGTCCTGCCAGATCAGCGGCTCCTTCGGCACCAGCGGGCCGAGATAGCGCTGGATCGGCCCCATGTCGCGATGGGTGAGCTTGAACCAGGCGCGGGCGAAGGCGTCCGCGAACTCGTCCGGGTGCTCGTAGAAGCGCCGCGAGATCGGTCCGTAGATCGGGTCGAAGCGCAGCGACAGGTCGGTCGTCAGCATGGTCGGCACGCGCTTCTTCGCCGGATCGGCCGGGCCGGGGATGTCGGCCGGCGCATTCTTCGCCTGCCATTGCTGGGCGCCGGCCGGGCTCTTCGTCAGCTCCCATTCGTACCTGAACAGGTTGTCGAAGAAGTGGTTGCTCCACTTGGTCGGCGTCTGCGACCAGATCACCTCGGGGCCGCCGCCGATGGTGTCGGCGCCGACGCCGCTGCCGTAGGTGCTCTTCCAGCCGAGGCCCTGGTCCTCGAGGGCGCCTACCTCCGGCGCCGGTCCGACCAGAGATGGATCGCCGGCGCCGTGGGTCTTGCCGAAGGTATGGCCGCCGGCGATCAGCGCGACGGTCTCCTCGTCGTTCATCGCCATGCGCCGGAAGGTCTCCCGGATGTCGATCGCGGCGGCGACCGGGTCGGGATTGCCGTTCGGACCCTCCGGATTGACGTAGATCAGCCCCATCTGCACCGCGCCGAGCGGCTCGGCGAGCTGGCGCTCGCCGCTGTAGCGCTCGTCGCCGAGCCAGGTGCCTTCCGGGCCCCAGTACAGCTCCTCCGGCTCCCAGACGTCGGCGCGGCCGCCGGCGAAGCCGAAGGTCTTGAAGCCCATCGACTCCATCGCGACGTTGCCGGCCAGGACCATCAGGTCGGCCCACGAGATCGCACGGCCGTATTTCTGCTTGATCGGCCACAGCAGCCGGCGCGCCTTGTCGAGGTTCACGTTGTCCGGCCAGGAGTTCAGCGGCGCGAAGCGCTGCTGGCCGGCCCCGGCGCCGCCGCGCCCGTCGGTGATGCGGTAGGTGCCGGCGCTGTGCCACGCCATGCGGACCATCAGCCCGCCGTAGTGGCCGAAATCGGCCGGCCACCAGTCCTGCGAATTGGTCATCAGGGTGTGCAGATCCCTGATGACGGCGTCGAGATCGAGGCTCTTGAACGCCTCGGCATAGTCGAAGTCCGGGCCCATCGGATCGGACAGCGCCGAGTTCCGATGGAGCATCTCGACGTCCAGGGCGTCCGGCCACCATTCGCGATTGTGGCGGCCACGCTGGCCGGTGAACGGGCACTTGCCCGCACTCTCGTCCGTCTTTGCGTCCATGACTGCCTCCTCGGCGTGATGCCAGCTCCGCCCGGAACCATGCTAGTCGCGAGGCGGCACCGCGGCCAAATCGATTGTTTCTAACGTCACGATAGGCCGGCCCTATCGCCCCTCAGGCGGCGGCCTGCACGCAGGCGGGCACGCTGTCGCGAACCACCTCGGCCAGGACTTCGAGCGCGCGGCGGCGCGGCATGTCGCGGCGGTAGACCAGGCGGATGCGGCGCATCGCCTTGGTGCCCTCGATCGGCTTCGCGACGAGGCGCCCGGCCAGCCCCGGCCAATCGGCGACGGCGAGGCGCGGCACCAGGGTCAGGCCGTATTTGGCGGCGGTGAGATGGAGCAGGGTTTCCAGGCTCGCCGCGCGCACGTCCGCCGATCCGGCCGGGATGTCGGCGCGGCCGCACAGCTCCAGCGCCTGGTCGCGCAGGCAGTGGCCGTCGGTGAGGAGGAGGAGCGATTTCGGGTCGATGTCGGCGAGGCCGATGCGCCGGCGCGTGGCCAGCGGATGGCCGGCCGGCATCACCAGCCAGAACGGCTCCTCGAACAGCATCATCTCGGCGAAGCGCTCGGAGCCCGGCTCGGTCGCGATCAGCGCGGCGTCGAGCTCGCCGTCGGCCAGCGGGCCGACCAGGTGGCCGGTCAGGTCCTCGACCAGCATCAGCGGCGCCCGCGGCAGCCGCTCGGCCGAGCGGGGCAGGACGAACGGCATCAGGTAGGGCGCCAGCGTCGGGATGACGCCGAGGCGGATCGGGCCGGCGAGGGGGTCCTGGCTCGCCCGCGCCGCCGCCACCACGTCGCCCGCCGCGGCGACGGTGCGGCGCGCGTGGGCGACGATCTCCTC
>DASZVN010000178.1:0-5116 GCA_035547055.1 Hyphomicrobiales bacterium | reverse complement strand
GATCCGGACTCGCCGACCAGCGCCAGCGTCTCGCCCTTCGCGATGTCGAACGACACGCGGTCGACCGCGAGCATGTCCCGCCCGTCCTGGGTGAAGGCGACCGACAGGTCTCGGACGGAGAGGAGGGGGTCGGTCACGGCGTCCCTCGCGGTGGTTAGCGATCTTCTGTCAAAGACAGGCGCGCGCGAAGCTTGGCGACCGCCTCGTCGGGCGTTTCGCCGACCGCAATCCACGAGGGCGGGTCCGCCCAGTAGTCCTGCGCCTCGCTATCGTCACCATGTGGTCCTTGTTCAAGACAACGTACGATGCGGTAGGCGCCGTTTTCCAGGTAGTCGGCGCCGGCAATGGCAAGCCATCGCCCGCCTGAATAGCAGCCGCCGTAACGGTCCTCGATGATCGCGATTGGATAGTGATCGGTCGACATTGCTCTCTTCTGACGTCGGCGCGGGCGTCAGGCGTAGGCGGCCGCGGATCCACTGTTACTTGCGAGCCGATGAATATGAGGTCGACGCGAGAGCATGCCAAGTCGCAACGCTTCCGTCATGCCCGGACTTGGTCCGGGCATCCACGAGTTTGCGGCGCCGCCGCCAGAAGGAAGTCGTGGATGGCCGGGACAAGCCCGGCCATGACGGCTCTTCCTCACCTAAACGTCTTCCGCGGGTCGAAGGCGTCGCGGACGGCTTCGCCGACGAAGACGAGGAGCGACAGCATCACCGCGATCACCAGGAAGCCGGTGATGCCGAGCCAGGGCGCCTGGAGGTTGGACTTGCCCTGCGCCAGCAGCTCGCCGAGCGAGGGCGAGCCCGGCGGCAGGCCGAAGCCGAGGAAGTCGAGCGAGGTCAGCGTCGTGATCGAGCCGTTCATGATGAACGGCACGAAGGTCAGCGTGGCGACCGTCGCGTTCGGCAGCAGGTGGCGCCAAATGATGGTGAGGTTGCCGACGCCGAGCGCGCGCGCGGCCTGGACATATTCGAAGTTCCGCGCCCGCAGGAACTCCGCGCGCACCAGCCCGACCAGCGACACCCAGGAGAACAGCAGCAGGATGCCGAGCAGCACCCAGAAGTTCGGCGTGATCACCGCGGCGATGATGATGAGGAGGTAGAGCGAGGGCACGCTCGTCCACACCTCGATGACGCGCTGGAAGATGAGGTCGGTCCAGCCGCCGAAATAGCCCTGGATGGCGCCGGCGGCGACGCCGATCACCGAGGACACCACCGTCAGGATC
Organism: Hyphomicrobiales bacterium; assembly: GCA_035547055.1. Lineage (GTDB taxonomy): Bacteria > Pseudomonadota > Alphaproteobacteria > Rhizobiales > Methylopilaceae > DASZVN01. The sequence continues at coordinate 3,891 of DASZVN010000178.1, read as the reverse complement.
AGCCCGAACAGCACCGACAGGCGGAAGCCGTAGATCAGGCGCGCCATGACGTCGCGGCCCTGGTCGTCGGTGCCGAGCCAGTTGACCGCGGACGGCGGCGCGGGGGCCGGCACCGGCAGGTTGAGGTTGATCGTCGAATAGCTGAAGCGGATCGGCGGCCACCACATCGTGCCGCCGTGGCCCAGGATCAGCTTCTGCACATAGGGGTCGCGATAGTCGGTTTCGGTGGCGAAGTCGCCGCCGAAGGTGGTCTCGGGGTAGTTCGAGAAGACCGGGAAATAGGCGTGGCCCTGATAGGTCACGAGGAGCGGCCGGTCGTTGGCGATGAACTCGGCGAACAGCGAGACGACGAACAGGCCGGTGAAGAGGAGGAACGCCCAGTAGCCGCGGCGGTTGGCCTTGAAGATGCGCCAGCGCCGCCGGTTCACCGGCGCCAGCGCGAAGCGGCGGCGGCGCGGCGGCGCTTCGGGCGGCGGCGCGGCGACATGGCCCGCCGGGGAGGGCGTCCGCTCCGGCGCCGCGACGCCCCGGCTGCGATCGTCGATCTCGGCCATCACACGCCCCGGGTCTCGAAGTCGATGCGGGGGTCGATGATCGTGTAGGTGAGGTCCGAGATCAGGCCGACGACGAGGCCGAGCAGGCCGAAGATGTAGAGGTTCGCGAACACCACCGGATAGTCGCGGTTCACGATCGATTCGAACGAGAGCAGGCCGAGCCCGTCGAGCGAGAAGATGGTCTCGATCAGGAGCGAGCCGGTGAAGAACGCCGCGATGAAGGCGCCGGGGAAGCCGGCGATGACGATCAGCATGGCATTGCGGAACACGTGGCCGTAGAGCACGCGGTGCTCGCTGAGGCCCTTCATCCGCGCGGTCTGCACGTATTGCTTCCTGATCTCGTCGAGGAACGAGTTCTTGGTGAGGAGGGTGGTGGTGGCGAAGGCGCCGATCGAGAGCGCGATCAGCGGCAGCACCAGGTGCCAGAGATAATCGAGGATCTTCTGGCCGAGCGGCAGCGTGCTCCAGTTGTCCGAGAAGAGGCCGCGGAGCGGGAACCAGTCGAGGAAGGAGCCGCCGGCGAACAGCACGATCAGGAGGATCGCGAACAGGAAGCCCGGGATGGCGTAGCCGACCACGATGACGCCCGAGGTCCAGACGTCGAAGGAGGAGCCGTCGCTCACCGCCTTCTTGATGCCGAGCGGGATCGAGATGGCATAGGAGAGGAGCGTCATCCACAGGCCGAGCGAGATCGAGACCGGCAGCTTCTCCTTGATGAGGTCGATCACCGAGATGTCGCGAAAATAGCTCCGGCCGAAATCGAAGCGGATGTAGTCCCACAGCATCTTGGCGAAGCGCTCGGGCGCCGGTTTGTCGAAGCCGAACTGCTTGTTGAGCTGGGCGATGAAGGCGGGATCGAGGCCCTGGGCGCCGCGATAGGCGCCGCCGCTCGCGGCCGCGGCGCCGGCGGCGAAGTCGCCGCTGGCCGAGCCGGCGAAGCTCGCCGTGGCGCCGACGCCCTGGCCCTGGAGCTGCGCCAGGATGCGCTCGACCGGCCCGCCCGGCGCGAACTGGATCAGGACGAATGCCACCAGCATGATTCCGAACAGCGTCGGGATCATCAGCAAGACGCGCCGGGCGATGTAGGCGGCCATCAGGTCTCCGTCATTGCGAGCGAAGCGAAGCAATCCAGAGGTCGCAGGCGCTGCACCTGGATTGCTTCTTCGGCTTCGCCTCCTCGCAATGACGCCTCGTGATGCCTCTCATCCCTTCGCCCCCGCCTTCCTGGCGGCGGCGACGTCCCACCACCAGGTGGTCGCGACGCCGCGGTCGTAGCGCGGCATCCGCGCGGCGGGGCCGTGGCCGTAGGCGTTCCAATAGGCCAGCCAGTGCGACGGCTTGTACCATTGCGGCACCCAGTAGCGGCCGGCGCGGAGCACGCGGTCGAGCGCCCGGCAGGCCGTCGTCATCGCCTCCCGGGTCGGCGCGCCGATCACCTTGTCGATCAGGGCGTCGACCGCGGGGTCGGCGACGCCGGAGAGGTTGTTCGAGCCGTCGGTCTTGGCCGCGCGCGAGCCGAACATCAGGCGCAGCTCCTCGCCGGGCGTCGGGGACATCGAGAAGCGCCGCGCGGTCACGTCGAAGTCGAAGCGGTTGCAGCGGGCGTTGTACTGGGCCGGATCGACCCGCCGGATGGTGCCCTGGATGCCGAGCAGGCGGAGGTTCTTGATGTAGGCCGATTCGTGCGGCTCGAACGCGGGATCGAAGTCGAGGAACTCGATCGTGAAGGCGCGGCCGCCGCCGTCGCGGAGCCGGCCGTCGCCGCCGACCTTCCAGCCCGCCGCGCCGAGCAGGCCGACCGCCTGGCGCAGCAGCCGGCGGTCCTGGCCCGAGCCGTCGGAGACCGGCGGCACCGCTGCCTCGCCGAACACCTCCGGCGACAGGCTGCCCCGGAACGGCGCGAGCAGCGCCGTCTCGTCCGCGCCGGGCTTGCCCTCCGCCATGAGGTCGGAGTTCTCGAAGAACGAGCGCGTCCGGCGGTAGGAGCCGAACATCAGGTTCCTGTTGGTCCACTCGAAATCGAAGGCGAGGCCGAGCGCCTGGCGGACCCGCGGGTCGGCGAATTGCGGGCGCCGTGTGTTGAGGAACCAGCCCTGCGCGCCGGACGGCGTGCGGTCGGGCGTTTCCTCGCGCTTCACCCGGCCGTCCTTCGCCGCCGGGAAGTCGTAGCCGCGGGCCCAGTTCCGCGAGGTGAACTCCTCGTGGAACAGGTAGGCGCCGCTCTTGAAGCCCTGGAAGGCGACGTCGCGGTCGCGAAAATACTCGTAGCGCAGGCGGTCGAAATTGTACTGGCCGCGCATCGCCGGCAGGCCGGCCGACCAGTGGTCCCCGATGCGCTCGACCTCGATGAAGCGGCCCTGCTCGAAGCGGCCGACCTTGTAGAGGCCGGAGCCGAGCGGCGGCGTCAGCGTCGATTCGTCGAACCGGTGGGCGGCGTAATAGGCCGCGGAGAAGATCGGCAGGCCGGCGACGAGGAGCGGCAGGTCGCGCGGACGGCCCTGCTCGAAGCGAACCGTGAGCGTGCGCGCATCGTCGGCGGTCGCGCCGGTGACGAAGCGGAGCGGCACCGCGATCAGCGGGTGGCCCTTGTCCTTCAGCGTCAGGATGGAGAAAGCGACGTCCTTGGCGGTGATCGGCGAGCCGTCCTGGAAGACCGCCTGCGGGCGGAGGCGGAAGCGGTAGGCGAGCCCGTCGGGCGAGATCGCGACGCTGGCGGCGGCAAGGCCGTACATCGCGTCGGGCGAGCCGGCGTCGCGCGCCATCAGGCTGGCGAAGGTCGTCTCCATGCCGAAGGCGCCGTCGCCCTTCAGGATGAAGATGTTGAGCGAGTCGAAGGTGGTGAAGTTCTGGTTGTAGAGCGTGGCCGGCCCGGTCTGCGACAGCGTCCCGCCCTTCGGCGCCTTCGGGTCGGCATAGGCGAAATGGGTGAAATCGGCCGGATAGGCGAGGTCGCCGAACGCCGACATCCCGTGCCGCATCGGGCCGAAGGCCGAGGCGGGCTGTGCGACGGCGGGCAAGGGGAGGGCAAAGGCGACCGTCGAAGCCCCCGCGAGCGCCATCGCGTCCCGGCGCGATAGGAGCGAGAGCCTCTCGTCGTCATGTCCGGCCTTGGGCCGGGCATCCACGACTTGCGGCGCGCTGGCAGAAGTCGTGGATGGCCGGGACAAGCCCGGCCATGACGGGCCTCGGGACCGGTTCACTGCGTATTTCCCGTCGCGGCGGCCTTCTTGGCGTCCCACCACCAGACGGTAGGGAAGCCGAGGCTGTATTCGGGCAGCGTCGCCGGGTGGGAGAAGCGGTTCCAGTAGGCGTAGCGCTCCTTGTCGGTCGACCATTG